>SPCN01000295.1 GCA_004525465.1 Chrysiogenales bacterium
AGGCCATGGCCATGGCCCGGCCGGGCGTATATGAAAGGGAGATCGCCGGCAGGATCGAGGGCATTGCCTTGGCCGGAGGCGGCCAACTGGCCTTCCCGGCCATCGTCACCATCCACGGAGAAACCCTGCACAACCATTACCATGGCAACCGCCTGCAGAAAGGCAATCTATTGATCATTGATTCGGGCTGCGAGACCGAAACCGGGTATGCCAGCGACATCACCCGCACCTTGCCCGTGGGCGGCAAATTCGACTCCAGGCAAAAAGGGGTCTACGAAACGGTCCTGGATATGCAGCTGTCGGCCATCGCCATGATCCGGCCCGGCATCAGTTACCGCAGCATCCACCTCAAAGCCTGCGAGATCCTGGTCGAGCGCCTCAAGCAGATGAACCTGATGAAAGGCGGCGCCAGAGACGCCGTGGCGGCCGGAGCCCACGCTTTGTTCTTTCCGCACGGTCTCGGCCACATGATGGGCCTGGACGTCCACGACATGGAAGACCTGGGCGAAACCTACGTCGGCTACGACGAAACAACCAAGCGCAGCCAGCAGTTCGGCCTGGCCTACCTGCGCCTGGCCAAGAAGCTCGAACCCGGCCACGTGCTGACGGTCGAACCGGGGATCTACTTTATCCCCGCCCTGATCGACCAGTGGCGGGCAGAAAAAAAATCGGCCGCTTTCATCAACTACGCCGAGGTCGATAAATATCGCAAGTTCGGCGGCATCCGCATCGAAGACAATATCCTGGTCACCAGCAAAGGCCATCGAGTGCTGGGACCGCCCATCCCCAAGGAAACGGCAGCCGTCGAAAAGGCCGTGGGCGGCAGATAGTCGTTTTGATCAAAATCAAGTTCCGCCGCTGCAGCCATTGACTTTTGGTCACTGGTCGGATACTATTAATTTTAACTTAAACAATATCACGAGGGATATATGAAGAAGAAAATCAGCTTGAGGGTGATCCGCCGGATTTCATTTTATTACGAAGCTCTGTTGAAATTGAACCTGCCCGAAAACACTTATATATCTTCAAGAAAACTTGAAGAGGTCACCGGTGTCTCCTGTAACCAGGTACGCCAGGATTTTTTTTATCTGGGTATTTCCATCGGCAAGCAGAAAAAAGGCTACCTGGTCAAAAAACTGTTCAAGGAACTGAAAAAGATCCTGTCCATCGATCACAGCTCCAAGGTGATCATCATCGGCGCCGGCCGCATCGGCCAGGCCCTTTCCAATTACAAATTGTTCAAGGATCGCAATATCATGGTCACGGCTCTGTTTGACATCAAGAAAGAACTGGTCGGGACGGAGATCGGCAAGCCCGGCCAGAAAAAGCCAATCCTGCATATTGACGGGCTGGAGACCTACCTGATGGAGAATCCCGACATTAAGATCGCCCTGCTGACCGTACCGGAAGAAGCGGCCCAGGAAACCCTGGACAAGCTGATCGGTCACGGAATCAGGGGCGTGGTCAATTTCGCCCCCAAGATCCTGAAAGTGCCTAAGGAAACCCGGGAAATACAACTGATCAATGACTGCATCGGCACATCACTTTACAAGATCGTATACCAGCTCTACAGCAAGAAATAGGCAGCCATGGACCGGTCCTCAGTAGAAGCAACAGCGGTAGCCAATCATGAATCCAGATGAACTGATTTTTTTTCTGCTGCTCTTTGTCTTATTGATCCTGTTCAGCGCTTTTTTTTCCTCGGCTGAAACTTCCCTGCTAACCGTCAGCCGCATCAAACTGACCCACCGCGCCAAAAAAAAAGACAAGAAAGCCATGCTGCTGGCCCAGCTCATGGAAAAGCCCGAGGAATTTCTTTCCACCATCCTGATCGGCAATAACCTGGCGAACGTGGCCGCAGCTTCCTGCGCTACCTACCTGTTCACCAGGTTTTTTAAAGGCAGCGAAGGCACACTGCTTGTCGCCGCCACTCTGTTGACCACTCTGATCCTGTTGATCTTCGGCGAGATCACCCCAAAATCCTACAGCTACCGTCACGCCGAAAAATTGTCATATCTGTACGTTTACCCGATCAAATTCTTCAACCTGCTGTTCTACCCCGTGGTCAAGGGCCTGGCCCTGCTGCTGAATTTCTTTTTCAAGCGCCAGAAAACAAAAACCTGGGCTAAAAAAGAGCTAAGCCTGGAAGAGATCAAGCACTTCCTTTCCATGGAAACCCAGCTGTTCAAGCATCACCCTGAAACCCTGAAAATGCTCAACGAAATCATCGATATCTCCCAGAAGGATATCAAGGCTATCATGACCCCGCGCGTCAGCATCGTGGCCATCAAGGAAAGCGGCGGCATCCGTGATTTGAAAAAGATCATCCTTGAAAGGAATTTTTCCAAAATTCCTGTTTACAAAGGCAAGCCCGACAACATCACCGGCATCATCGATTCCCACCTCCTGCTGACCGCCATGCTCAAAGAGGATTTCGCTCAGTTGGAACTGAAAAAAATTGCCGCCAAACCGATCTTTGTTTCCGAATATTCATCGCTCAATTACATTCTGAACGAATTTAAAAAACACAAATTGAACCTGGCCGTGGTTCTGGACGAATACGGGTCTGCCATCGGCATCATCACCTTGAGCGACATTTTGCGGGGCATCCTGGGCGACCTGGATATCGGCAGCAAGAACATCCGCAAGCTGAACAACCATGTCTTCCAGATCAAGGGCAGCACCCCAGTGGAAGAGATCAATTCGCGCCTGGAACTGGAACTCCCCGAAAAAAAGGATTACACCACTATTTCCGGCCTGTTTATTTACCAGTACGGAAAAATGCCCCAGGAAAACGCGCGCATCAAGGTGAAAAAGCACCTGCTGGTGGCCAAGAAAATGGGCAAAAGAAAAATCGAGGAGATCATCCTTATCGGCAATGAAGACCATAGCCCAGAATAAAAAGGCATTTCACGACTATGAGATCCTCGATAAATTCGAGGCAGGAATGGCCCTGGTTGGCAGTGAAGTCAAGTCGATCAGGGCCGGACGCATAAGCCTCAAGGATTCTTTTGTGGAAATCAGGAACGGGGAAGCGTTTTTACTGCGCTGCCACATCAGTTCCTACGTACAGGCCAGTATTTTCAACCATGAACCGGAACGCAAACGCAAACTGCTGCTCAACCGGCGCGAGATCCACCGCCTGGACCAGAAGGTCAAGACCCGCGGCTTCAGCATCATTCCGCTGCAGGTCTACATGACGGACAAAAGCCTGTTTAAAATCGAAATTGCTTTGGTGCGCGGCAAGAGGGAATACGAAAAAAAGCAAAAGCTCAAGGAACGCGACATCAAGAGGGAAATGGATCGCGACGTCCAGCACTTCAAAAGAAAAAAATGACAGCCGCAGACAT
>SPCN01000268.1 GCA_004525465.1 Chrysiogenales bacterium
AGGCGGCGGCCGTGTCATAGCCGCGGCTGCCGAGCTCGCGGCCTTCGAGCTGGTCAGAAGCGAGAAAGGTCATGATCGTCATCATGTCCCTGGCGTTTATGCTGTCGAATCCGGGTTGCGGGCGCGATGGGACCGCTGCCGTTTTTTCCACGAGCTGCAGGTTTTTCATCATTTCGGCAGCGGCGTCCTTCTGTTCCTGGGCGCCGAGCCGCGGCATGATAAGCAGGCCGATCATGGCGACATAGAATATTTTTATCATGATTTCTCCTTGGTTCGGTTTTATTGAATCATACCCGAAAAAATTGCGCCGGGCAAATGATCGCTCAATTTGTTTTTTCAGCCAGCTGCTGCCGTATCTCGGCCACGGCCCGGTCCAGCTGCGGGTCCTTTCCCTGCAGGCGGTCCTGGAATGTGGTCTGCACATGGATGTCGGGTTTGACCCCGTTCATCTCGATGTCCTCGCCTTCCAGCGTGAAGCAGCCCCAGCTGGGCAGACGGTAGAAAGAGCCGTCGACCAGCGTTTTGCCCGAGGTGAAGATCAGCCAGCGGTAGGTTTCCGTACCGATGACCTTGCCCAGGCGCAGCGCCTTGAAGCCCGCCGCCGTCATCTCGGCGTCGCTGAGCGACTGCTCATTGACCAGCAGCACGATGGGTTTTTCGGCTGTCGCGAAATTGGGCTGGGGAGCGAAGCGGCCGCCGCGGTACTTCCATTGCAAGTACGATTTGCGGCTCAGGAAATTGAGAACGTCGTCGTGGACGTTGCCGCCGGTGTTGAAACGCAGGTCGAGGATCAGGGCATCGCGCCGGTACCACTCGGTGGTCATTTCCTCAAGAAAGCGCTGCAGTTCCCCGTCGCCCATGTCCTTCATGTACACGTAGGCGATCCTGCCGCCGCCCGTATCATCGACCCGCTTCTGGTTGGCGGCGATCCATTCATCGAAGAGCCGGCTCTTGAACTTGGCGGTTGTTTCCGGATGAAGCTTGATTTCCATTTTCTTTTCGCCGCGTCTGAAAACCAGCGTCATTTCCGCATCCAGTGAGGGGGCAGTGAAATAAGCGTCGCGATTTTTCGCCGCGTCAACCATATTGCCGTTGACCGAGACCAGGACATCACCGGCCTGCAGGCCGATGTTTTTTTTGTCGGCGGCTGAATGGGGCGCGACATGGTGCACCTGATAGGGGTTGCCGTTTTCGAAAATGATTCCCGTCTGCATGGTCTGCATCTTGAAGAAGGTTTTTTCCTCGTCGCCTTGCGAACGGAAGCCCAGATGCGAGGAGTTGAGTTCGCCCAGCATGTCGGACAGGAGCGTTCTCAGGTCGCCCCGGGACTGCACGAAGGGCAGAAATTGCTGGTAATGCTTTTTGACCTTGTGCCAATCTCGGCCGTGGAAATTTTCGTCATAGTAATTTTCCTGCAGGTTGGCCCAGGTTTCGTGGAACATCTGTTCGAACTCCGCCCGCAGGTTCTTCCTGAAGTTCTCCTTGATCTTGATCGGGGCGACCTTGTCGGCGGTCAGATCGAGCGTCTGGATGACGCCCTTGACCAGCAGGTAATAAGTGTCCTTCACGGCAACGATGGCCGGGTCTTCGGTCTCGGCTCCGGCGATCTTGACCGTGCTGTCCGCTTCGAAGGGTTTGTGGACGGTCTTCCAGATTGCCGCCGGATTGCCGTCATGGTCGGAAACATACAACGCGATGTCGCCGCCATCCTTGCTGATGACAAATGGCGCGGCCTGCTGGCCACGGTCGGGCGATACCCGTTCCCAGCGTTCGGCCATGGCCTTGAAATCGATGGACACCTGCGGCGGTATTTCCTTGGCGGCTACCTTGTCCTTTTTGGCGTTCTTGTCCGTTGCGGTTTTGGCCGGTTCGCTGAAAAGCTTGGCCCACTCGCTGGATTTGAAATCCCGGTCAAGTACCTGCAGGGGCAGGCGGTAGATGCGGGAGTTTTTCGTGCCGCGGGGATAGCTTGTTGCGAAGCGGTCGCAGGAGAAATAGAGGGATTTGCCGTCCGGCGACCAGAAAGGTTCGGCTTCGCTGACGCCGCTGTCGGTGATGTTGAAGGTTTTTTTACTCGTGAAATCGTAGAGGAGAATGTCCTTTTCGAAGTTGCGGTAGGCGCCGAAGGCCAGGTAACGGTCATCGGGAGAGAAGCGCGGCGGATCGTTGTAAAACCCCCAGAGCTCTTCCCGGGCCAGGGTTTCGCTTTTCATGGTGGCCAGGTCCAGCAGACGCAGCTCGTTGCGGCCGCTCAGATACACGGCACGGTCGCGGCGGTTGTTCAGGCCGATCTGGCGCTGGTTTGTCGCTTCAGCGGTGATCTGCTTTTCGCTGCCCTGTCCGTCGGCAGGGATGGAAAAGAGGTTCAGCCACCCGGACGCGGTGCGGTTGTAGAGCAGGGTGCGGTTATCGGGCAGCCATTTGACCTCGATCACCCGGCCCTGCGGCGAAGTCGGCAATTGGCGAACGAATTTGCCTTTCAGGTCACAGACAAACAGCATGCCCCGCGAGACAAAGGCGATCTTCTCTCCGTCGGCCGCCACGTCAAAAGCGCTGATCTTGCCGTCGGTGCTGAAGTCCTGCTCTTTTTGCAGGCTGTCGTACTTGGCCAGTTGGATCGCTACGGCCGCGGCTGTATTTTTTACCGTATCGTATAGCCATATTTGATAGTCCTTCTCGAAAACCACCCTGTTGCCAGCCGCTGCCACCTGGATGTTCAGGATCGAGGTGGCGAAGGATGTCAATTGCCGCCTTTTGCCGTCGGCCAGCAGGTAGAGGTTGAATTCGTTGTTGGCCTCGTCGGAGATGAAATACAGCTTCCCCTGGCGGTCGATGACCGGTTGGAAATCCTTGCCCGGAAAAGTGGTGTGCACCTTGAATTCGCCGCTCTCGGGATTGAAGGACTTGATGTCAGGGTTGTAGGCGCCGCGGTAGCGCTTGCGCCAGGCGAAGCGGAGGCTTTCCCAGGAATCGGTAAAATACAGGTCGCGGCTGGTTGGGTGCTCCACCACGTCGTGCGGGGTGTTGAAATAGTTGTCCGCCAGCCGCAGCGGCGTGCCGCCGTCGAGCCGGACCTTGAAAGCGCTGAAATCATTGAAGCCGTTGGAGGTGAAATACAGCCACTGCGAATCCCAGGACCAGGAACTCGGCTGCTCGGCCGCGTCGTTGTAGGTGAGCTGGCGGATCTCCCCGCCCGCCAGCGGCATCACGTAGATATCGCTGTTGCCGTTCTGGTTGTTGGCGAAGGCCAGCCAGCTGCCGTCGGGAGAGATGCGCGGGTGGGTTTCCGCCCCGGGCAGGCCGGTGAGGCGCATGGCCACGCCGCCCGCGGCGGCCACGATCCAGAGATCGTTATCGTAACTGAATACGATCTGTTTTCCGTCCGGAGTGAGGGACGGTGTTTTCAGGAAATAACCGTCGGCGGCGAAAAGCCCGGCAACCGTGATCCATGCCAGCAGTAAAATGGAGAGGAATTTTTTCATGGTAAACTCCTTGCGTGCGTTATATTTATACGGAAGAAAGTGGGAATGGTTAAATCAGAACTCCACGCCGAACTTGTTCTTCAGGGCCAGGGCGATGATCATGGTGAAAACCAGGTAATAGACCAGCCAGTGGGCGCGCAGGCCCAGGAAGGAGATGCTGCGCGCCGGGTATTGGATGGAGAGGTATTTCAAAGATG
>SPCN01000047.1 GCA_004525465.1 Chrysiogenales bacterium
AAATAGTGGATCTGCCGGCCCAGCAACAGTTTTTTTAAGGCATCAAGGTCCTGGGGCAGGTCTGCCACTTCACGGCAAGAAGCAGCGGTTATGGTTTTTTTTAGTTTTTTTTTGAGCAACTGGGCTTCCGCTTCATTCAGGACGAAGCCGCGCTTGCGAAAAAGTTCCTGGCTCGAATCAAAAAAAAAGGTGCGGGATATCCCCAGGGGAGCCATAAGCGAAGAAAAAAAAATGCGCATGACATGGTCTATGTCAAACTGCGATTGCATGGCGGAGGAAAGTTCATAAATGGAATTCAACTGCAATTTCTTGAATTTCAATTCTTTCTGCAACCGCTTTATATCGTTTTCTGCCATTTGATCATTTCACAGCAATTTTCGCCGTCCACGGTTTCATAGCTGACAGAATCCATTATAGTTTTCATCAGTTTGACACCGAGACCGCCTTTCTTTTTTTTCTTGATCATCTTGTTGACATTGATCTCTTCATCGGAAATATCCGGAGGCAGGCCACGGTAAAAAATACGGATCTTGATGCCCCCGGTAGCCAGGAAAAATTCGATAGTGATATTCTGATCGGTGGCATTGCCATATGAATGCTTGATAACATTGGTCACGGCCTCGTCAATGGCCAGCGAGATTTTTTGAGCCTCGGCGGCATTAAAATTGAACAGAGTGGTGATGTGCCGGGTCAATTCAACCACCATCTTCAATAGCTGGGTTTGGGAAAGAATGGAAATTGAAAAATCAGGCTTTTGGGGAAATATTGCTGAATTTTTCAATGGCTACCTGCTCATTCTGGATAAAATCATAAATTTCGGTAAAACCGACCAGATCAAAGGTTTCATACACCCGTTCGGACAGCGAACACAATTTGATGTCTCCGCCTTTTTCCCGGACTTCATCCACATAGCCCATGACGATGCCCATGCCGGCTGAAGTGATGTAGTTCAGATCCTGGCCGTTGATCAGGATATTGAAATTATTTTCCTTGATCAGGCGGATAAGTTCCTTTTCAAAACGGGCCACCTGGTGAGCATCGAGATGCCCCTTTAAATAAAGTACTGCCACACCGCTGACAATCTTGCTGCGGATCTGAAAATTTTTCATCCCCCTTCTCCAAAGAAAAAATTAATTTCCCTTTCTGCTGTTTGCGTCGAATCGGCTCCGTGAACACTGTTCTGCTGCACATCAATTGCAAAAAGGCGGCGCAGGCTCCCGGGCTCGGCCTGCTTGGGATTGGTTGGCCCCATCAGATGCCGCCAGTATTCAATGGCGCCGGGTTTCTCCAGAATCAGGGCATAGAGCTGCCCCGATGACATATAGGTCACCAGGCTGTCATAAAACGGTTTGACCCGGTGTTTATCATAAAAAAACGCCGCCTGGGTTGGGGTCAAGTGCTGAGTCTTTATGGCGGCGATGTGGAAATCGTTTTTTTCAATTTCCGAGATGAGCACTCCAACCAACTGGCGTTGTACCGCATCGGGTTTAATTATAGCCAGGGTTCGCTCCATAAATCACCTCAAGATCATTGTAGACCAAAACCTGGTGAAATTCAAATCTCATTTTCAATCCAAATTAATATTTTTTTATATTTTTAAAAAATACTATTGACAAACAATTTAGTTGTATTATTATTGTAGTATGTTTGTAGCCCATTTGGTTTATTCGAAATTCCCCTGCGCCTATCCACAAATTAAATCTATATATTGGAGGACAGCCCCATGAAAAAAATGCTCGCGCTTCTCGCGGTCCTGGCCCTGCTGGGACATTTCAGCGTTCAGGCCCGGCCGACCCCGAAAGATATTGGCCGGAACCTGCAAGGTACGATCACCATCTCCGGAGCCTTTGCCCTTTATCCCATGGTAATGAAATGGTCGGAGGAATTCCGCAAACTTCATCCCCAGGTCCGTTTCGATATTTCAGCAGGTGGGGCCGGCAAAGGCATAGCCGACGCTTTGGCCAATATGGTCGATATCGGCATGGTTTCCCGCGAAATTCATCCGATGGAAATCAAAAAAGGGGCATGGTTTGTTGCCGTGACCAAGGATGCGGTGGTAGCGGTCATCAACCAGGCCAATCCCCTGGTCAAGGAATTGCAAAAAAAAGGAATCAAAAAAACAAATTTCGCCCGCATCTGGCTCAACGAAGAGCCACCGACCTGGAATGAACTCGTGGGCACCCGGGGCAACACCCAGGTTCATGTCTATACCCGCTCCGATTCCTGCGGCGCCGCCGAAACTTGGGCTCAATATTTTGGGAAAAACCAGGAAGATCTGCTGGGAATCGGAGTTTTCGGTGATCCGGGTCTGAACGAAGCCGTGCGCAAGGATGCCCTGGGGATCGGCTTCAACAACATCAACTACGCCTACGATGCGACATCGCTTAAACCCATGGCCGGAACGGTGATCCTGCCTATCGATCTTGATGGAAACGGACGCATCGACCCGGAAGAGAATTTTTACGGAAACCGCGATGCGCTCATCAAGGCCATCGCCAATGACAAATATCCCAGCCCGCCGGCCAGGGACCTGTATTTCGTCAGCAAAGGCCAGCCCAAAAATCAGCTGGTGGCCGCTTTCATGAAATGGGTCTTGAATGAAGGTCAAAAATTCGTTGGCGAAGCGGGCTACATCGCCCTCTCCAAAGCCAAGATCTCGTTGGGTCTGTCCCGGATCGGACAGCGATAACCGTGAATGAAAAGAGGGATCCCATGAAAAATAAATACATTGTCCTGGCCTTGGCAATCTTGCTGCTGCTTGTTTCCACTACCTGGCTGAAAGGTGAAGGCAAGTTTTCAGGCTGGATGATTGGCGACTATTATTATACGCTCAAGCATCACGATACTGCCGTCAAAGACAACAATGGCTTCTGGTTCCGCCGCATCTACTTCACCTACGACAACACTCTGACCGATAAAATCGCCATGCGCTTTCGCCTGGAAGCGAACAGCCCGGGCGATTTCAAGACATCGTCCACACTCATTCCTTATGTCAAAGACGCCTACTTGTCGACAAAGATCGGCAAACATAGCCTTATGCTGGGCCTGATCGGCACCAATATGTATGACAACGTGGAGAATTTTTGGGGCTACCGGCCCATGGAAAAAACGCCGATCGACCTTTTTCGCTTCGGCAACTCGCGTGAAATGGGGTTAGGATTAAAAGGAACCTTGGACAAAAAAGGCAAATTGTCCTACGCCGTTGTCTTGGGCAATGGCGACGGGACCAAATCGGAAACCGACTGCGGCAAAGCAGTGCATGGCCGCCTTAATTTTCAGCCTGTTCCCGCATTGTTCTTGGAGCTGTACGCCGATTATACCAACCTGGGCAACGACAGTTCCGTCAATATTTTCCAGGCCTTCGCCGGCATAAAGGGCGGCTGGGGAAGGGGCGGCTTCAACTTCGGGGTCAGCAATGCCAAACAGGCCGATAACCGCAGCGACACAAAGTTCGTGTCCGTATTCGGCGTATTCAAACTGAGCAAGAAAGTGGACTTCATCAGCCGCTTCGACCGCCTTCTCGATCCCAATCCCAACGGCAGCAGAATCGCTTATATTCCCATGGCCGACAATGTCAGGGCCAATGTCTTTCTGGCCGGACTCGGCTGGTCGTTGAGCGAGAACGTGAAGATCATCCCCAATGTAAAGTTTATTTTTTACGACGCCCCCGCAAGCGGCGAAAAGCCTGCCGCGGATTTATACACATACCTTACATTGTATTTCAAATTCTAATCTCAGCTAAAAGTGGATGGGGAGCCATGCTTCCCGCCCTTTTCCATTTAATAAAAATCATTTTTTTTTGCTGCGCGGATGAAACTGGTCATAAACTTTTTTCACCTGGTCCTTGGCCAGGTGGGTGTAAACTTCGGTGGTGGTGATGGACGAATGCCCAAGCAGCATCTGCACCGATCTCAGGTCGGCCCCTCTTTCAACCAGGTGGGTGGCAAAGGAATGGCGCAGCACGTGCGGTGTCAAGCGTCTGGCCAAACCGACCATCTGCCCATAGGCCTTGATCATCTTCCAAAGCCCCTGGCGACTGAAGATCGCGCCGCGGTAATTCACAAAAACCTGTTCAGGCCGTGCCTGCTTCACCAAAAGCGGCCGGCTGAGGTCAAGATAATTCCGCAGGCAATCCCGGGATATCTCATTGAAAGGCACGATCCGTTCCTTCCTTCCCTTGCCCAAAACACGCAAAAACTCCTCGTCCAGATACACGTCGGCCAATTTCAACTGGGTCACTTCAGAAATGCGCAATCCCGTGGCATACATCAACTCCAAAACCGCTTTGTCCCTTTTGCCGATGGTCGTGGCTTGATCCGGCGCTTCCAGCAACCGGGCAATATCATCGATGGAAAGATACTTGGGGAGCTTGATCCATTTCTTGGGCAGGGAGACGGCGGCAACCGGGCTGAATTCCAGCAGTTCATCCTGAAGCAGGTAGCGGTAAAAACTTTTAAGCACGGAAATCAAGTGGGCTTGGGAAGAGACAGCCCCGCCCCGCCGCCCTTCCTGGCGGATGAAATCCAGGATATGCGTTTCATCCACATGCAGATAATCCAGATGTTTTTTTTTTAGAAAAACGAAAAACTTTTTCAACTCCCGGCGGTAGGACAAGATGGTATTGGCGGCAAATCCTTTTTCAAACTCCAGGTAAATTAAAAATTGTTCGAGGGGTGTACGCGGGGAAACGTTTTTAACCATGCTCAGAGGTAGGGATTGCTTTTCAATTCCTGCTCCAGGATGCTGGCCGCACCATGCCCGGGCAAAATGACTGTCGCGGCGGCAAATTTCCTGATCTTGTCCAGTGAGCCCCTCAGCTGCAGCTCGTCTCCGCCCGGCAGGTCGGTGCGACCGACATCATCCTTGAAAAGAGTGTCGCCGGTAAAAAGCAGCCCTTCTCCATATAGCAGGATGGAGCCCGGTGAATGTCCGGGGCTGTGGATGACCTCAAGTTTCAGGTCGGCGGTGCCAATGGTTTCGCCGTCGATCAAAAGACGGCTTGCGGCTGGCGGCAATTCAAGCCCGAACATGGCGGCAATCTCACGGTTAACCTGCGAACGCATTTCCTTCTCGGCCGCCTCGTGCAGCCAAAGAGGGAGATGGAAATGGCTGAGCAGCGCCGTAACGGCCCCCACATGGTCGGCGTGGCCGTGAGTCAATATCACGGCCTGAGGCAGAAGCTTTTCCTTTTCGATTGCGGCGATGATCCTTTCCGCTTCCGCACCGGGATCGACTATAAAACAATTACGGCTGGAAGCGGAAAAAAACAAATAGACATTTGTCTGCAATTCACCGACTTCCAATTTTAAATATGGCACAGGTTCAGGCTCCGTATTTTTTAAACTTCAGGGCATTGGCCATCATCAGGGGTAAAACATCCATGGCGTAGAATGTTCCCAAAATGCCGGACACACAGTTTTTTTCACTGAATTTAACTCCGGACTTCAACGTCTGCCTTTGAAAAGACGCCTTGAGCAGCACCGGGTTGGGATGCCAGGAATGGGCTTTCAGCAACGCCGGGGTGGAATGATCGCCGCTAACGACCAGGACATCAGGAGTGAGCTCGAGAATTTCGGGCAGCCAACGGTCAAATTCCTCGATGACAGAAACTTTTCCGGCAAAATTGCCGTCTTCCCCGTAAGAATCCGTTTTTTTGATATGCACGAAAAATAAATCGTATTCGCTGTAATGCTTTTTCAAGGTGGATATCTGCTCCTGGATAGTGCGACCGCAATCCAGGATGTCCATTCCCACCAGTTGGGCCAGGCCTTTGTACATGGGGTAGACGGCAATGGCCGCTGCTTTCAGCTTGAAAAGTTCTCCCAGGGAAGGAATGGCCGGGTACTTGGCAAACCCGCGCAGCAGGCAGGTGTTGGCCGGGTAGAAATCTGTCAGTTCCGCGGTCAAACGGTCGATGAAATTATTGATGATGCGTGCGGTTTTGGCCGCAGCTTTGCCTTGGGCCCGAGTGTACAAAATAGGCCGTCCGGTTGCTTCGGGATCGGCATCGGTCAACTGATCACTTAAGGCCTCGCCCGTCAGGACCAGCACAAAACGGTGTTCCTCGCCCGAGTAGAGGCCAACTTCGACATCATCGACCTTTTTTATTTTCTCGCGCAAATAAGCAATGATTTCACGGTTTTTTTCGGTAGAAATGCGGCCGGCGCGACGGTCGGTGATCAGACCATTTTCCAGGGTGGCAAAGTTACCGCGCCCGGCCACGCTCTTGGCGCCGACCTCGATCCCCACCCCCAGGGCCTCGAGTATGCCGCGGCCTATTTCATATTTGAGCGGATCGTAGCCGAAAAGGGAAAGATGGGCCGGGCCGCTGCCCGGGGTGATGCCCGGGGCGATGGGATGGCTGAGCCCCAACTCGCTTTCCGCGGCCAGCAGGTCCAAGTTCGGGGTGTGGGCCGTCTCCAGTTCGGTTTTGCCGTCAACGGGCAGGCCGCCCAATCCATCCAGTACCAGCAGCACCATTTTTTTTTCATTTTCTATGCTGATCTTCCTGAACAGTTCTTCCCGTTCCATGGTTGCTCCTGGCAATATTATCGCTGCAAAGGCGGTTTAAATCAAGCCTCAGCTTATTTACAAAAAACTCAACCTGCCCCCAACTAAAGCAAAGGATAAGGGGCAGTTATTGTTCTTCGCCGCAATAGGGGCAGGTCTTGACGCGCCGGCCCGTGGCCTTGCGGCAGTTCCAGCAGACATGGTCGGTGCGGCTTTCCCGGGCCTGGATGCGCTTCTGGATATCCTTCATTTCTGTCGTGTAATCGCGGTTCTTGCTGCCCATGCTCTCAAGGTCGTTCAGCACGTCCGTGGCCAGGGCGTAGCGCACCTTCAAATCCGCAGCCATGGTTTTCATGATCACAAAATTCAATTCAGGGGAAACGGATGGGTTTTTTTGGGCCAGGGGTATCCATTGGCCGGCTTTGGCTTTCTTGTAAATTTCCATGGGATTGGCCAGGACAATGGGCGGGAAACCGGTCACCATTTCATAAAAAAGGCTGCCTGCCGAGTAGATGTCCGAGGCGAAAACCGCCTTGCCTTCGAACTGTTCCGGGGCCATATAAGGCGGGGATCCGATCTTGGTGGTGGCGAACTGTTTTTCCTGAAGCAGGGTCGAAGTGCCGAAATCGGCGATCTTGACTTCGCCGTCCATGTTGATCAAAATATTTGAAGGGCGGATATCGCGGTGAATCACCGATTTCTGATGGGCGAAAGCCAGCGCCGAAAGGATCTGCTTGAAATATTTCAAGGCGGTCTTGATCTCCAGGGTGCTCGTTTTGTCGAGGATCTTCTCCAGGTCGGTACCTTCAATATACTCCATGACCATGATCAGGATCCCTTCGTGGATGTCTACGGTCAGTAGTTTGACGATGTGCGGATGATCAAGCAGTCGGGTCTGCAGGATGGATTCCTGCAGCAATTTGTCGGCCTGGGTGCTGGTGCGGTGCGGGATCTTCAAGGCCCGCAGGCATTTCAAAATAGTGTCTTCAGCCAGATATACCGTGCCGAAACCGCCGCTGCCCAATTTCTTCACGATCTTATATTTCCCAAGCTGCCCTTTCAGTTCAAGCATTTTTATAAATGGCGGCGATGGCCAGCGCCGCGGTCTCGGTTTTCAGTATGCAGTCATTGATCAGGATCGGCACAAAATCATTTCCCCGAAACATTTTCTTTTCATTTTCACTGAAATCTCCGGGAGGGCCGATCACGGCCAGGACAGGGAAGGGAAAAACTTGCCCGGTTTTTTTTTCCGCATCGATATCCAGCAGGACCTTTCCCGGTGTTTTTTCTGCCTGCACAACTATTTCGGCTGGTGAGACCGGAGGGAAAATCCGGGTTAGCCAATATTTCCTGTTGACTTTTAGGGACTGGGCGGCGATTTTTTCCCAGCGCCGCAATTGAGCGGCATTGTATGAAACATCGGTACGCTCGCAAAGCAGCGGCCGGATCTCATCCACGCCCATTTCCGTCAGCTTCTCGATCAGCCAGTTCATGGCATGTCCCCTGGTCAGCGAAGGAGCGATGATGATCCGTGGCTTCGGCATGGGAAATTTTTCAAAACGCAGCACCTTTACCTGCAGGCAATGGTTCTTAAGGGCGGAGATGCGGCCATGCAGCAAGCGTCCCCGGCCGTTGACAATCTCCAATTCATCACCCGGGCGGCAGCGCATGACATTGGCCACATGATGGTACTCCTCGCCATCGATATTAACCTGATCATTGATAATTTCACTCGGGGAAAAAAAACGCCTTAGCCCCATCAGTCGATCCGCTCACTCTCAAAAAGAGTTTTGTCCTTGCCGGTTTCCAGCTCACGCAGTTTTTTGAACAATTCGGTTTCCTGGCGGGAAAGGGTTTGCGGGGTCATGACGTTGATCTGGATCAGCAGGTCGCCCCGGCTCCAACGGTTAACCTGCCGGAATCCCTTGTTTTTGATCTTTAACACCTGTCCGTTCTGGGCCGCGGCAGGAATTTTTATTTTTTCAGTTCCATCGAATGCCTTGATACTGACATGGTCGCCGAGCGCTGCCTGGGAAAAAGTGATCGACAATTGGAAAAGCAGATCATTGCCGTGCCTTTGAAAATATTTGTCCGCCTTGATCTTTACCATGACATACAGGTCCCCAGGTGATCCTCCCTCACTGCCGCCGGCACCTTCACCTATTACGCGCAAACGGTTTCCCGCATCGATCCCGGCCGGAAAAATAACTTTGATTTTTTTGCTTTCGCGCACTCGCCCCTGGCCGCGGCATGTCTTGCAGGGATGGGCAATAACGCGGCCGCGACCCTGGCAGGATGAGCAGGTCGTGGCAACGGAAAAAAAACCTTGAGACATCCGCACATTCCCGCTGCCACCGCATTTGCTGCAAACATCAGCATTTTTTCCGGGTTCACTTCCCGATCCATCGCAAACATCGCAGTTCCTTTCCCGGTCGACTCCAATTTCCTTTTCCACGCCCAGAAATGATTCTTCAAGGGTCAACGTCACTTCCAGTCCCAGATCGTTTCCTTTGCGCGGCCCCCGCCGTTGCCGGCTTCCCGAAAAAGATCCGCCAAAACCAAACAAATCACCTAAAATATCTCCAAAATCGGAAAAGATAGAATCGGAAAAAAAACCGGGATCCTGGCCACCCCTGCTACGCAAACCCTCAACACCATATTGGTCATAGATCTGCCTTTTTTCAACATTTCCCAAGACCGAATAGGCTTCAGAGGCCTCTTTGAATTTCTCTTCAGCCTCGGGATTGTCGTGGTTGCGGTCAGGATGATGCTGCATGGCCATCTTGCGATAGGCTTTTTTTATCTCTTCGGCGCTGGCATTGCGGTTCACTCCCAAAATCTGATAATAATCCTTTTTGGCCATGGGCAGTTACTTGGAAAATTCAGCAGTGAGAATGCTGTTGATCATGATACGATAGGATTTCATTTTATTTAGAAGGGTTTCCAGCAATTCCACATCTTTGCCTTCCAGGGCTTTCTCGGTACGGGTGATCAGTGCATCGATTTCTGCGCTGTCATGCGGAGACAATTTCTCAATGTATCGCTGGTAATAAAACTTGACGGTTTCCCACTCCTCCTTCAGTTGCAATTTGTCCCGGGTCAGCCTCAACTCCATTTTGTCCTTCTCTTCATATTTTTGGGCATCCTGGATGATTGTTTCGATTTCTTCCGGCGACAAGCCGCTGGAAGGCTGGATCTTCATGCTTTGAGTGAGACCGGTCGCCTTGTCCTGCGCCGAAGCCCGGACAATGCCATTGGCATCGATTTCAAATGTGACATCAATTTGCGGAATCCCTTTCAAGGTTTGGGGGATACCGACCAAATTGAAAAATCCGAGGGATTTGTTTCCCGAAGCCGTGGCCCGTTCTCCCTGGAGCACCTGGATTTTTACCGTTGTCTGGTTATCGGTGATGGTAGTGAAAACCATGGTCTTTTTTGTGGGGATGGTAGCATTGCGTTCGATGATCTTGGTGAACGTGTCACCTTTTGTTTCCACTCCCAGCGAAAGTGGAGTAACGTCAAGCAGCAGCAAATCTCGGACCTTACCCTTGATTATTTCCGCCTGCAGCGCCGCGCCCTGGGCAACGGCTTCTTCCGGATTGATCTGGATGTCGGGCGGCTTTCCAAAATATTCGGATAATTTTTGATAAATAACGGGCATACGGCTCTGGCCGCCCACCAAAATGATCCGCTCAATCTGCTCGGGCTTGACATTGATATCGCCCAATGAACTCTTTATTAAATCCACAGAGCGGTCAATGAAATCCATGGTGAAAGATTCCAACTGGGGGCGAGTTAATTTTTTTTGAAAATGATAATTAGAGCCGTCGCTGAAATGATGCAGGTAGGGAATTGAGATCAGGGTTTCCTGATCAAATGACAATTCGATTTTTGCTTTTTCGGCAATCTGAATGACCCGTTGTACGATGTCCTTGCTGTCCCGCAAGTCTACGGTACTTTCCCTTTCCACTTCATGGAAAATCCAGTCACATACCTGGGCATCGAAATCGCTGCCCCCTAAAAAAGTGTCCCCCAGGGTGGAAACCACTTTGTAGATATCGCCGTTGACTTCAACAATGGAAATGTCAAAAGTGCCACCGCCCAGATCGTAAACGGCATACAGGCCATTTTTCTTTATTTTCTGCCCATAGGAGATCAAAGCTGCTGTCGGTTCATTGATTATGCGTGTGACATTCAGTCCGGCAATTTCCCCGGCCACCTTGGTGGCCTGCCTTTGGGCATCATTGAAAAAAGCGGGAACCGTGATGACCGTGTCGCCGATGGCTTCCCCCAAATAATTTTCAGCGATGTTTTTCAGGTAGGTGAGGAACATGCCGGAAATTTCTTCGGTGGAATACAGCTTTTCCGCCAGCTTTATCTTGATGTCCCCGTTCTCCGCCTCTACAATATCATAGCCAACCCTTTTGCCGATCTCCTTGATCTCCGGGCTATTGAATTTGCGGCCGATCAAACGCTTGATGCCCCAAATTGTATTTTTGCTGTTTGTGATCATTTGCCGCTTGGCGGCATTGCCGAAAATCCTCTTTTTATCATGTGTTTGGGCCAGCACCGACGGGATCACCCTGGCGCCCTCGGGATTGGGAACGATCAGGGCATCACGCCCTTCAAGGTAACTGATACAGGAATTTGTAGTGCCCAGATCGATACCGATATTTTTGGCCATTATGGTTTCGCTTTGTCTTCCTGAGGGTTGTCTTTTTCCATGGGGATCGCCACCTTGGTCAGAACCGGACGCAGTAATTTGTCATTGTAGGTAAATCCCTTCTGGAATATTTCCACTACAATCGTTTGGGTAATTCCGTCCCGCTCCTCCTTGCTCAATGCCTCGTGAAAGACCGGATCGAAGTGTTTGCCCAGGGCATCAATCTCCACCACCTGGTTTTTCTTCAGCAAATCGATAAACTGCCTGCGGATCATTTCCACTCCGGAAATGATCCCTTTATCGGCATCATGGCCTTTGGCCTTCAAAGCCCTCTCCAAATTGTCATATATCTGCAGCAGATCTAGCAAGAATTCATTCATCACATATCTCTGATATTCTTCCTTCTCTTTCTTCATGCGCTTGCGGAAATTGTCCATTTCGGCCAGGCCGCGCAAATATTTATCTTTGAACTCATCGCGTTCAGTCTGAATTTTCAGCAAAGCATTTTCGGGTTCATGGATTTTGTGATGGGCTCTTTTGGCAGCTTTTTTCTTGTGACTTGTTTCGTCAGGGTAATTTTTGTCCCTGGCCTTG
>SPCN01000258.1 GCA_004525465.1 Chrysiogenales bacterium
CGGACTGCTTCCTGGAGTCGGTGCGTTTCGGAAAAGGCAAGCCCCTGCCCAGCAAGGGCAAGCAGACCTCGATCATGGCCGGCCTGAACTGCGGTGTCCCTTCACCTTTGGCCTGGCCCATGTTGCGCGACGCCGTCCCTTTTTTCCTGTCCGTAAGCGACCGCTTCGCTGAAAAAGCCATGCGCCGCTACTACCAGCCCCTGGGCGAAGATCCGCGCATCATTTCCGGCGAATCGGGCTCTTCGGGCCTGGCCGCCCTACTGGCCCTGACCGGCAGCGAAAACCTGGTCGAAGCTCGCGCCAAGCTGCCCTTGGGGCCCAAAGCGCGGGTATTATTGATCAATAGCGAGGGCGACACCGATCCGGATAATTTCAGGAAGATCGTCGCAGCCCAGTGATGGTGAGAGTGTCAGTGACAGTGTCAGCAAAAACAAGAAAGTGTCAGTGACAGTGCCAGTGACAGTGTCAGCAGGAGAAAGACCTTTTCGCATGTAGGGGCGACCCGCCGGGTCGCCCTGTCATATCAGGATGTAGGGGTTTGATTCATCAAACCCGAATTGTTGTACAGCGGACGGTTTACGGCAAGGGCACGGCACGCCATGCCCCCGCCGTTTTATTAATTAGCCGTTCCCTTCGAGATATATTTATTTCTGGCGCGTCGCCTCCACGGCGTTGATGCGGCCCTTGCCCGAATAGGGGTCGGCGCCGGGCTTGAGTATGTCGTCGGCGCTGTTCTGGATGCGCCGCCGCAGTTCGGCCGGCGCCATCTTGCCGTACTTGCCCACGATCAGGGCCGCCAGGCCGGAGACGTGCGGCGCCGCCATGGAGGTGCCGGCGGCGAAGTAGTACCCCCAGGAACTGCCGTTGAAGCCCGCCGGGCTGAGCACCATGTCGAAAGGATACGCCGCGCAGACATAGTCGCCGCCCGGGGCGGCCACGCTGATCACCGCCTGGCCGTAGTTCGTATACGAGGCGGCCCGGTCGAAGTTGGCCAGGTTGCAGGGCCCGGTGGCGGCCACGGCCATGCCGTGGCCCGACTGGGCGGGAACCGACCACAGCCGGCTGTTCAGGTCGACCGCCTCGTTGCCGGCGGAGCTGACGCAGAGGGTGCCCCAGGAAGTGACCATGTTGATGGCCCGGGTGAAGGCTATGACCAGCCCGGGGCCGCCGCCGCCGGCGTTGATGCGGTCGAAGGTCGCGCCCAGGCTCATGTTGGCCACGTCCGCCTCGATGGAAGATGCATAGTAGAGGCCGCTGAGCAGCCACCAGAACGAGCCGCTGCCGGTGCTGCTGCGCAATACTTTGATCGGGACGATCTCGGCCATGGGCGCCACTCCCTGCACGCCGCGGTTGTTGATGGGTGCGGCGATGATGCCGGCCACATGGGTGCCGTGGTTGAATCCGTAAATGACGGGGTCGATGCCGGGTTCGTCGGGGACGAAGGACCTGGCCAGGGCCAGGTTAAGGTTCGGCGCAATATCGGGATGGCCGCTCCAGACGCCCGCGTCGAGCACGGCCACCCGCGCCCGCTTCACGCCCCAGCCCAGGTCGCCGTTGGCGGCCGTCTGGTCGGCGTGGATCTGGCGAAGGTTCCATTGGTAGCCCGAATAGGGCTCCGTATTGACGCCCAGGGCTTTCAGGTCCGATTCATCGGCCGGGGCGACGCGCTCGTTGGGGATCCACTGGATCTCCAGGTCCTCGGCGGCAGCCAGCACGCGCGGGTCGGAGCCGACAATGGCCAGGAATTCCGGGTTGGTTGATGAGGCCAGCAGCACGCCGATCTGGGGCAGCTTGGCCACGATGGAGGAGCCGGCATAAGCCATCAGGTCCTCCAGGTCGGTGCTGCCCGGGCCGTGGCCCCTGGCGACGACCAGGTAATTGCGGGCGGCGTCCGCGGCGGACAACACTCCCAGTGACAGGAATAAAACGAGGAAAAGGATGGTTGTGAAACGTTTCATAATCTATCTCCTTATTGGGCGGCCGGTTCCCCGGCAGCCAGAATACATTGAAGTTTAGGAAAAATAATGGTTAAAAAACACCCCCATGTTCAATTCTATAATATAGTTTTTTTAAATGTCAATGTTTTTTGCCTGAATGATCTCTTTTTCCGTTTTTTTCGCGGCAGCCAGCCCCGAATTTTTGCGCCGGCCGCCGCCCTGGTGGTCAACGGCAAAAAGCAGCCCGACGCCGTCCACGAACGCTTCAGGAAATTCTACGAAACCCTGAACGGCAGGAAGCTGGACGACAAGCGCATGGTGACGATCGATAATGACAAGGATTGAAGAGGAGAAAAAGGGGACAGGGGTCAGGGGTCAGGGTACAGGGAAGAAAAAAGAAGTCAGAAGTCTTCTGACTTCTTTTCTTTCCAATCACTAATCACTACTCACTAATCACTAAGTTGGAATAAGTTTAACTTGAGTTGACACAATGAGAAGACAGGTGGTCAAATTACCTCTTTTGAAGACCGGCAAGTCACAAAAGGAGGATCATATGACCACCCAAGAGAAGCTTATCAAAAACAAGCTTACATTGCTAGAGTTGGCGGATTTTTTACAGAACGTCTCAAAGGCATGTCAGATAGGCAAGTGCTCACGGCAGCATTTTTACGATGTTCGACAGGCCTATGAGGAGAATGGGATCGAGGGGCTGCGGGAGAAGAGCCGACGCAAGCCTTGCCTAGGGAACCGAGTAGCTCCAGAGGTAGAGGAGACGGTAGTGCAGATGGCCATCGAGTACCCGGCTTATGGTCAGTATCGGGTCTCCAATGAGCTGAAGAAGAAAGGCATTTTGGTCTCGGCTGGAGGGGTCCGGTCGATCTGGAAACGGCATGGCCTGGAGGTCTTTAAGAAACGGTTGAAGGTGTTGGAAGAGAAAGCCGCCAAAGAGGGCATAGTTTACACCGAGGAGCAGCTGCGGGCGCTGGAAGTACTCAAGAAGGAGCGGGAAGAGAGCCATGAAGAGATCGAAACGGAGCATCCGGGATACTTGCTGGCTCAGGACACCTTTTATGTTGGTTACCTGAAAGGGGTTGGAAGGATCTACCAGCAGACAGCCATGGATACGTACTCATCTGTGGCGTTCGCCAAACTCTATCCGACCAAGGTGCCGGTAACAGCGGCGGATACCCTGAACGATCGCGTTCTGCCGTTCTTTGAGGAGCAGGACGTGGATGTGCTCCGGGTACTGACCGATCGGGGAACTGAGTTCTGCGGGGTCATCGAGAGGCATGCATATGAGATCTTTCTAGAGTACCACGAGATCGAGCATACCAAGACCAGGCCTCGGCGCCCGCAATCGAACGGGATCTGTGAGTCGTTCCACAAGACCATCCTGAACGAGTTCTACAGGGTGGCTTTCAGAAAGAAGATCTATGGCAGCCTGGAGGAACTGCAGATGGATCTGGATGAATGGATTACCTGGTACAACAACGAGCGGACTCACCAGGGGAAACGATGCCTGGGGCGTACTCCGATGGCTACGTTCCTTGATGGGTTGGAACTGGTGAAACAGAAAAATCTGGACAACCAGTACGTCGGGGTAGTTGACGCCTGTCAACAAAAGTGTTAACTAATGCAACTAAGTCAACTAGACAGTAGTTAGTAGGAAGAATAGATCTTTCATTTAGAATCTTATCTTTTTCTTCCCTCATCACTCATCACGCATCACGTATTGCCCTTAGCCTCTTACCTATCGCCTATAGCCTCTCGCCCCTAGCCCCTAAACCCTAAACCCTAAACCCTAGACCATCACCCTGTGGTATGATATTCCCGATGTCAAAAACCGACCTGCACATCCATACGATTGTCTCC
>SPCN01000085.1 GCA_004525465.1 Chrysiogenales bacterium
GCCGCCGAATCCATCCTGCGCAAGCTTAACCTGCCCTACCGCACCATGGCCCTATGCAGCGGCGACCTGTCGTTTGCCTCGGCCAAGACTTACGACATCGAAGTCTGGATGCCGGCCCGCGCCGGCTACCTGGAGATATCCTCCTGCTCAAATTTTGAAAGTTTTCAGGCCCGGCGGGCACGCATCAAGTTCAAGAGCAAGGACGGGAAGAAAGATTTTGTCCACACCCTGAACGGCTCGGGCCTGGCCGTGGGCCGCACTGTGGCCGCCATCATGGAAAACTACCAGACGGCGGACGGCAAGATCCGCGTCCCTGAAGTCCTGCGCCCCTATTTCCCGGGGCGCGAAACACTGTAATGCCCTATTTTAAATGCACGCTGGTCAACGAAAAGGGCCGCTACCGGACCAGCGAATACTACGCCGAGAACAAAAAGGAGATCGAGGCATCCCTTCTGGGCAACCTGGAAGAGAAGCTCATGCGCGTCCAGCGTTTGTGGTTCAGGGATTTTTCCCTGAAAAAGATATTCAAAAGCAAGATCGGCTACACCGAATTCCTCTTGTTCAACCAGGAGATGATCGCCCTGCTTAAAGCCGGTATCCCCGTGATCCGCGCCCTGGAGATCATCACCCAAAACACCCGCAGCGGCATCTTGCGCGAGATCATCGCCAAAGCGGCCGGCAACATCCGCAACGGCATGCAGATCTCCGAAGCCTTCAGCTCGGCCCAGATCCCCTTCCACAAGATATACAAGGCCTCACTGATGGCGGGCGAGAAGAGCGGCCACCTGGAACAGATCCTGGAAAAATTCAACATCTATCTGGGCAAGATCAGCAACCTGCGCCGCAAAATGGTCAGCAGCCTGACCTACCCGATCATCCTGCTGCTGTTCATGATCTCCATGGTGCTGGTGATCGCCATTTTCGTCATTCCCAAATTCTCGGCGTTTTTTGACAACATGGACGCCCAACTCCCGGCCATAACCCTGTTTTTTATCGCCACCACCCAGTACCTGAAGGAAAACATCGTGCTGTTCCTGGCGGCGGCCGTCCTGACCTACGCCGCCGTCCGCGCCATCGAGCATTTCAACCCGCGGGTGATCATCATCGACCAGGCCAAGATCAAGATCCCCTTTCTCGGCCGCATTATCCACGAAAACGCCATCGCTGTTTTCGCCCGCACCCTGGCCATCCTGATCTCGGGCGGCATCCCGGTCCCCGAATCGGCCGAGATCGCGGTCGAAACCTTCGCCAACAAATTTTATTACAGCCAGGTGCGCGACATCCCGGAAAAGATCCGCCAGGGCAACCTGCTGTCGGGAGTGCTGGAGGAGATCGCCATCATACCGCGCATCCTGGTTGAAATGATCCGCGTGGGCGAAACCTCGGGCAACCTGACGGCCGTGCTCGATGAAAGCGCCGAGTACTACGAGCGCTCCATTGACAGCAAGATCAACGCATTGATTTCACTGATCGAACCTGTTATAATAATTCTCTTGGGGATGGTGATCGCCGTGATGCTTATTTCCGTTTATTTGCCGATATTTACTTCCATTAGAGTGGTTCAGTGAGAAAAAGCATCAAGATCTCCGAAGTAAAGATAAATTATCAGCTGCTGGCTAAATTTCCGGCCGAATTCCTGATCAAGAACCTGTTCTTCCCCCTGGACGAGAATGACGGCGGCATATCCGTGGCCATGCCTGATCCGGAAAACCTCGACAAGATCGGCATGATCGAAAATTTCACCCAGAAAAAAGTCATGCCTTTTTTCGCCCACCGCGATGAACTGGAAAAATTTCTTAAAAAAAGCGACACCTACACCAAGGTCCTGCGGGACAAAACCGAAACCTTCACCCTTAAAAAAACAGCCGAAGTCGTTGATGAGGAAATGGTGACCATCGAGAGCATTACCGATGAGGACGATTCGGTCATCAAGCTGCTCAACAACATCATCTTGACCGCCGTCAACAAAAAGGCTTCCGACATCCACATCGAGATCAGCAGCGACGCCCTGCTCATCAAATACCGCATCGACGGCATCCTGCACCAGATCATGGAACCGTTGGACAACGCTTTCCATTCGTTCCTGCTGACCCGGCTCAAGGTCATTTCCGAACTGGACATTGCCGAGAAGCGCGTCCCCCAGGACGGGCGCTTCCGCATGAAGTTCAAGCAGAAGACCATCGACTTCCGCGTTTCGATCATGCCCGGCATCTACGGTGAGAACGCCGTCATCCGCATCCTGGACCGCGAGATGATCACCGAAAACATCGGCGAACTGGAATTGAAGCAATTGGGTTTCGCCCCCTATATCCTGGAAAAAATCAATTACTATATCCGCCAGCCCTACGGCATGTTCCTGGTCACCGGCCCGACCGGCAGCGGCAAGACCACCACCCTTTACGCAGCCCTGAACGAGATCAAGGACCCGGCCGACAAGATCATCACCATCGAAGACCCGGTTGAGTACCAGGTCGAAGGCATCATGCAGATCCCGGTCAACGAAAAAAAAGGCCTGACCTTCGCTCGCGGCTTGCGCTCCATCCTGCGCCACGATCCGGACAAGATAATGGTCGGCGAGATCCGCGATCCGGAAACCGCCCAGATCGCCATCCAATCCGCCCTGACCGGGCACCTGGTATTCACTACCGTGCACGCCAACAATGTTTTTGACGTTCTGGGGCGCTTCATCCACATGGGCATCGACACCTACAGCTTAATCTCGGCACTGAACTGCATCGCCGCCCAGCGCCTGGTCCGTGTCCTCTGTCCTCTTTGCAAGAAATCCGTCACCTTAAGCAAGGCCGAGCTGGATTATAACCGCACCGACAAGAGCCAGTTCAACCAGCCGGTTTTTCAGGCCCATGGCTGCGAGGAGTGCGGCGGGCTGGGCTTTTCCGGACGCACGGCCATCGGTGAGATTTTAGAGCTGACCGACGAGATCAAGGAGATGATCCTGGCCAAGAAACCGACTTCGGAGATCAAGAAAATCGCCATGGAGCAGGGCATGATCCCCATCAGGAAAAACGGCCTGAACTGCGTAAAAGCGGGCGTTACTTCCATGGAAGAACTGAACCGGGTAACCGTCAAAGAATGGGTATAAGCGATTTTTTCCTGCCCGAACGCCTGCCTCGTCAGGTTATCTACATCGGCGACCGCCATGCCGAAGTGTTTGTCCTGCAGAACAATAAAATCAGCAGCCGCAGGCGCGTGGATGGCACGGCCCTGGCCGAAATCGCCGCCGGGCGCCTGACGGAAATCGCCGAACATCTCCAAGCTGAAAACACCGGGATCATATTCAATGCCGCCCCATTCATATACAATTTTTTTGAGTTCGACAAACTGCCCTGGCAGAAAAAAGCCCTGCGGGAACTGGTGGCCTGGCGGCTGCAGAAAGTATTCCCCGAGAGCATCGAAGCCTACGACCACCGTTTTTTCCAATTGGACAAAAAAAGGGTGTTTTCCGTCCTGGTCAAAAAATCTCTGCCGGAAAAAATGGGGCAGTTCTTTGAAAACAAAAAGATCTCCCTGATCTATGTCGGCAGCTCCACCATGGAGATATTGAGCCGGCTGCTGCGGGCGAAAGTTCCGCCGGATTTTTTCATCGAAAGCGATGTCGCCGGCTGCACGCTGGTTTTTCAAAAAAAACGCCTGCCCATTTACATTCGCAAATTCAAGAGCGGTTCCATTGCCGATACGGTCGAAGAAATAAGCAAGACCGTGCTTTTCGTCAGCAATAACTACGGCATCGAGCCCAGCCGCTACTGGCTCATCGAACACCGCGACGAAGTGGCGGACGCGGCCATGCAGGAAAAACTGGCCGCCGAAAATTTTTCCCGCCTGAGCACCAATCTGCAGGGAGTGCCGTTCATCCCCGGCTGCCAATGATAAAGATCACCTACAACCTGGCCACGACCCGCAGGATCAAAAGCGGGTCTTTCGCTTTCAGGGCAGCGCTCCTTGTCCTGGCTATTGCGGCGCTCAGCGCCGTGACCATTATCAACCTGGGCCGGCAACTGCAGAGGAACCACGCCGAGAAAAATGAAAGCGGGTCTATCGGACGGCAGATCAGCGAAATGCAAAACCGCAGCCTGCTGCAAACCAGAGAGATCGCCGCCTGGAAAAAAAGCCGCAGCAAGGAACTGGCGGCGGCCAATGCCCTGATCGACCGCAAGGTTTTTTCATTTGTCGCCCGCCTGGATTTCCTGGAAAGGATAGCAAACCCGGGCATCCGCATCCGCCATGTCACCCTGGTCAACGAAAGCGCCGGCCGCATCAGCATGAGCGTCAGCGCCCGGTCGCTGAAGGAACTGTTCGCCCTGTATAAAGAATTGGCTCCCTACGAACTGGTCATCGCCAACGAAAATCAAACCAATGATGATGAATACCAGGCCAATCTGAATTTCAAGATAAGCAATGAAAAAATATAAGATCGCGGTCGCGACCATGCTGGGTTTGTTCGCCTTGAGCGCCAGCGGCTGTCTGCTCTCTTTTGCCTACATGTCCATTCGTGACCTGTCGCAACAGAGCCGCCTGGACAGACAGGCCGCCTTCCAGCTTCAGAAAGAAGAATTTCAAAAACTGAGTGCGGAACACGAAGAATGGAAAAAGCTCCCGGAGAAATTGCAGGCATTCCACCGCGACCATATCATCGGCTTGGAAGCGTTCGCCGTTTTCCGCCGCGACTTGAATTCCTGCCTGGCCGCCAACCGGCTCAAAGCCACAAACATCAGTTCCCAATTCAGCCGCCGCCAGGGAAAAATCCGCAAAGTGATACTCAGCTTCGCCCTGGAAGGGACATACCGCGATGTGAAAAAATTCATCTTCGACATGGGAAAAAAGCCCAAAATGAATTTTTTTGAGCGTATGCAGCTGAACGGCAGTGCCGAAATGGTCAAAGGCAATTGCAAAATGGAGGCCTACATTGGCGAATAGGCTACTCAGCTTGCTGCTGATCTGGATGCTGTGCCTGCCGCTCCGGGCCGAACTGCTCAAATTGAGCCTGCTGCAAAAACCAGCTGCCGGCTTCACGTTTAAATTTGATATCTTTAACGGCAGCAGCGAAACCGACCGCGGTCAAATCACCCAGGGCCAGATGCCGGCGGCCCAGGCCGACACCCTGCAAAAAACCATTGCCGAAGAAATTTCCCAATCGATCACTTACGAAGGATTCATTGTAAAAAACTCAAAAAGATCCGCGCTGCTCAACGTCAGCGGAGAATTTATCATGGTCAACGAGCTCGATCAAGTCCTCGGCAAGATCAAGATCCTGAAGATAAGCAAAGACGTGGTGACCATTGAGTATGACAACCAGCCTTACGACATCAGGATCAAAGGAGACCAGAATGGCTAAGTCAAGAAATTGGGGTTACCTGTTTTTTTTGCCTGTATCCCTTTTCGTTTTGCAGGGCTGCCTGACCACCATTTCCAGTGTGCGCCAGGCGCGGGAACTGTTTAAGGTTGGCGATTACGACCAGGCCCGGGAACTCCTGAGCCGGGCCGCGGCGGAAAATCCCAAAAACGCGGAGATCAAGACCCTGCTCTTCCGCGCCCAACTGAACAGTTATCAAACCCACCTGTTCCTGGCCCGCGCCAAGCGCAAGAGCGGCGACCGCCAGGCTGCCGTTCTGGAATACCGGAAGGCCCTGGCCATTTTCCCCGGCAACACCCAGCTGCAGGAAGAGTTTGCTGACTACGTCACCCCCGCCAAAGCCGTCAAAGAGGAGAAATTCAAACCGACAGTGGTCCCGCCCGTGCAATTGAACGTCAAAAAAGACGAGAAAGTCAGCCTGAGCCTGAGAAACACCCCGATCAGCAATATTTTCAAAAGCCTGGGCAAAAGTTACAATGTCAATTTTATTTTCGACAAGGATTTCCGTGATTTTCTGCACAGCATTGAAATTGAGAACACGACTTTTTTTGAAATCCTTAAAGTCCTGTGCATGGTCTCCGGTTCAAAATACCGGGTGCTGGACCCCGCTACCGTGATCGTCTTTCCCGATATTTTCGCCAAGAAAAAAGCCTTTGACCTGCGCGGCATCAAGGCATTTTACCTTTCCAATATCAAGGCCGAGGACGCCCGCAAAATGATCCAGACCGTGTTTCGCGACGAACAGCTGCTGATCCAGGAAGATATGAACCTCAACGTTCTGGTCATACGCGCCGATTATAATTCGCTGGTCGACATCGAACGGTTCCTGACCAAGATCGACAAGGAAAAAAGCGAAGTGGAGCTCAACATTGAAATTCTTGAGATCAACCGCAGCCTGATCAACAAGCTTGGCGCCGATTTCGGCAGCGGTGTTTTCGGCGTCGCCGCCGGCGGCCTGGACAGCGACGGCAAGATATCCTCAACCATTAATTTCACTGACCTGGGCAGCGCCAATTTCTTCCTGACCATCCCCACCGTGGCCATGAACTTCCTGGAAGGAGACAGCAACAACAAGATCCTCGCCAAGCCCAACCTGCGCGGCATTGACGGCGAGGAAATCACCTTCATGGTCGGCGACGAAGTGCCTGTCCCCGAAACCCAGTTCCAGGCCATTGCCGCCGGGGGCATCAATTCCTCCCCGGTGACCACCTACCGCTACCGCAATGTCGGCGTCGAGATCAAGATCACCCCCTTCATCCATCAAAACAATGAAGTCACCCTGAAAACCAAGCTGACCATCAATTTTATTTCATCGGGTGCCTCATCATCTTTCCCTACCTTCGGCAAACGCGAGATTGAAAACAAGATCCGCCTGAAGGAAGGCGAAACCAACATCATCGGCGGCCTGCTGCGCGATGACGTCCGCGGTTCTTTGAACGGGTTCCCGGCCCTGGCCAGGATACCCCTGCTGGGAAAATTGTTCGGCAATTCGGAAAAAAACATCAGTCAGACCGACCTGATCTTTTCTATTACGCCCAAGATCATCCGCCGCACCCCCATCAGCAGTCAGGACAACGAAGTCATTTGGGGCGGGGTCGAGCAGCTGTCCTCAGCAAGCGGCGCCATCGTTGCGGAAGAAGAAGGGACCGATGCAGCAGAGGAAACGGCTCCCGAAAACCAACAGCCGGCCAACGATATGGTGAGTATTTCCCCCTCCCAGGCCAGCATCCCAATCAATTCCGACACCCTTTTCTCCCTGCGCATCCACTCGGACACACAGTTGGCCAGCCTTTCCCTAAGCGGCGCCCTGAGCGGCGGCAACTGTGAGATCGTTGAAGTAAAAACCGATTCCTTGAATGAAAAAGAGGTGAAGATTTTAAAGAATATCTCGGGCAACAGTTTTGACATGGGGTTGTCTTTCACAACAAACAGCGTCCAAACGCTGGCGGCCGCATTTATTCAACTGAAAATCAAATTCATGAGTAAAGGCAAATATATCCTGAACATCGGCGACATCAACGCCTACGATAACAAACGAAACAAAGTTGAAATCGCCGGGGCATCCTGCCCGATAGACGTCTATTGATTATTTGGGATAAACCTGTCCCGCCTGATCGGTATATAGAATTATAATCAGCAAACCGGGAATCAGTCTTTCCGGATATTCAGATTACGGAAATGAACTACCGCCCCCTCCCGATCGAAACCAATTACGATTTGACTATTTGACTCTTTCCTTCAAGGCCTTGCCGGCTCTGAAGACAGGTACGTTCTTGGCTTTAATGGAAATTTTCTGACCGGTCTTGGGATTGATGCCGATCTTGGCCTTTCTGTGGGCCACGGCAAAGGTGCCAAAACCAACCAGGGTCACTTTGCTTTTCTTTTTCAGACAAGTGGACACGGAATCCAGGAAAGCATTGACCATTTTTTCAGTTTCAGACACTTTCAAGTTTGCATTTTCAGCAATGGCTTTCACCAATTCGGTTTTGTTCATCATTACCTCCTGCCCCGGATTCTAGATTAACAAAACTGAAAAGTCAAGGCATATCCTGCATTTAATTAATTTTTTTTTTTGAAACCGTTTACAGGACAGGCTATTCGGGGATTCGTCCCTGAGGGTCCGAAACGAACCGCTAAAATATCGTTTGTTATCGGTATTTTCGGCAAAATGCTTGTAGGGCGCGTCCGCTTGCTGTATAATCATTTTCAGAAAAGGAGGTGCATCCATGGAACCATTTATTCATGCTTCCCCTGAGATCGACGTAGAAGAGATCATGGACGCGATCCGTAAAAAGATCCAGGACAAAAAGGATTCCGGCCTGTTGAAACAGAGCGAGATCGACGAGATCGACGAAATGGAATTGCAGCCCCTTCCCGATTTTCTGGAAATCCCCAATATCTATGACCCTGTTTTGTATCCGGGCTTCAGCGAACACATGGCCCCGCCCGTGCCACTGGAAGAGAGCTTAAAGGAAACCGGCCTGGTTAAGGGGGTTTTAAAAAAAATCAGAAGCCTCCTTTCCCCCTGGATCCGCTTCATGACCCGTCCCATGTATATTGAATTGAAAACCGGCATCCTGGACCTGCAGAAAAAAGTCCCGATCGTTCTGCAGAGCAGCGAATACATCCGCCTGCTGCACAACGCCATGCACAATATGATCGTCGAAGCATCGAAGCTTAAAACCGAGGAAGAACTTCTGAAAACCAAGATCAGGATTCTGGAGGACAAGATCGAATTTCTGGAAAACAGGGAGCGGGCCCTGGAAAAGAAACTGCCGTCCTGAATGCAAGTCCATCAATTTTTAACTTCCTATTCCTA
>SPCN01000143.1 GCA_004525465.1 Chrysiogenales bacterium
ACCCTGCTGCACCTGATGTGCCATTTCGGCCAGGACACCCTGTCCCTGGCCAGAATGGGCGCCAGGGCAACGGGAATTGATTTTTCCGACCAAGCCATTGAATCGGCAAGAAGCCTGGCCCAAAAGATCGGTTCGAATACCGAATTCCATTGCTGCAATCTTTATGACACCAGGAAGCACGTCAGCGGCCGGTTCGATATCGTCTATACTTCGTACGGGGTCATCGGCTGGCTGCCCGATATAAAGGAGTGGGGAAGAATTATCGCCGAATCGTTGAAACCCGGCGGCATGTTTTACATCGTTGAATTCCACCCCTTCACATGGATGATGGACGAAAAACATGAAAAATTCGCCTACAGCTATTTCTACAGCGAAAAACCCCTGGAGTTCGATGTGCGGGGAACGTACACCGACCGGGCCGCCGACATCAGCTACAAGGATTTCAACTGGATACACACGCTGGGGGATGTGATCAACTCATTGATCGCCAACGGCCTGGAGATCGAGTTTCTTCATGAATTTCCCTTTACCGTCTATGATTGTTTCCCGAACCTGGAAAAGATCGGGGAACATCAATGGATATTCAAAAACCTGAGAGATACCATCCCCTACCTGTTTTCCATCAAGGCCAGAAAAAAATAAGGACATCCCGCCCGGGGGAACAAGACCGTCCGGCAGAAAAAAGGCGGCAGCAATAAGGAAAGGCCCGATCCCGTTCCTATGATTCCCGGAAGACCGGGTGGCGGGCGGCCGCCAGGTTGACGATGCGGCTGCCCATTTCACCGTAGGAGTAACCGATCTCGGCCGCGGCGTAGATCATCGAAGTCAGCGGGTTGATGTCCGGGTTGGGATTGACGTCGATGACATAAAAAATCCCGTTGAGATAGCGGACATCAATGCGCCCGTAGTCCCGGCAGCAGGTGGCCCGGTAGGTGGCCAGGACGATGCGCTCGAGCTCGGCTTGTGCCGCAGGGTCGAGCTCCACCGGCACGCACAGCTCGATTTTCTTGTAGAGCCGGGAGCCGGGAACGTACTTGGCTTCGTAGGTGAAAAGGCGGTCGCGGATTTCGGTCAAGTCGCCGTAATCCATTTCCGTCGCCGGGAGCACGGAAACCCTGCCGTTGCCCCAGGCCGCTTGGTGGAATTCCCTGCCATTGATGAATTCCTCGACCAGGGCGGGCTGCCTGTGCGTCTCCAGAATGAAAGCGACGCGGGTTTCCAGCTCGGCCGTGGAGACAACGATGGATTCTTCCGCGATGCCGATGCTGCAGTGCTCGTGGGCGGCCTTGACAATGGCCGGGAAAATGTTCCATTTCCCCACCTGGCGATCATGGAAGACCTGCCAGCGCGGCGTGGGAATATTCGCCTCCTCGAGCAGGCGCTTGACCCGGGGCTTGTCCTGGCTCAACGCCAGCGCGGCGCACGACGAACCGGTGAAAACGAAGCCCAGCCGCTCCAGCACCGCGGCGACCTGCGGCTCGCTGTGCGGGATGCCGGGGAGTTCCTCGCACCAGTTGAAAACGATATGATCCCGGGGATCGAAGGCGCGCAGGCGCTCGGCCAGGCGATCGTTTTCAAGGGCAACGACCTCGAGGGGATGTCCCAGCTTGTTCACGGCCTGGCCGAGTGTCGCGACATCCTGTTCGCTTTCGCGCCGTTCCTCCGGGGTCCATTCGGGATTCAAGTTGTGCAGCAGCAGGACGGGCAGATCGTGGCGAAGTTCCTGCAAGCTATTCCTGCCCAGTCACGCGGCCGCGTGACTTTTGCCTTTCATGCCGAAACCGGCGTGCGAAAATATTTATTTGCATCGGCACAATGTTTTCTTTCATGATCGACTTTAATTATAGCAAACTAACTTTGCAAGGGAAAGCGCGGCGGAATATTATGAACACGAATTGAAATTTATTTTTTTTACTGCGTCGACCGATCCGTCGGCTTCATTGATTTACCTTCTCAGTTGATTAACTCGGGATGAGATGACTGCTTCAGCAATTCGGGCTTGCCCTTTCCCCGTTTGATGGCGAGATTGTCCTGCCTGGCCATGTTGGCAATGGCCATAAACAGAAGCTGGGACAGGTCCTCCATGATCTCCGGGGTGATGTTGCCTATGTTGTCATAGGGAGTGTGATAGCGGTAGGTGCCGGCGCCGCCGGCGTCGCCGAAGGAACCGAAAGAGACAACCGGAATGCCGTAATAATCAAAAAACACAGCGTCCTGGCGGGGCCGGGTGAGATTCTCGCTGAATGCGGGCTCCAATTCACGGTGGATATATTTCCGGTTTGCCTGTTCCAGAAAAGAATAAAGATCCGGGTAATTCCTGGCGAATCCGACCCAGAGGCTGTGGCCGTTGCCGACCGAGTCCATGTTGATGAATCCCTTGATCTGATCGAGCGGGATGGTGGGATGCTTCAGGAAATACTGCACGCCCCTGAGACCCGCTTCTTCGGCGGCGATCAGTAAAAAGACCACCGAGCGTTTCAGTTTCAGGTCCAGTTTGGACAGCGCCCGCGCCACCCCCAGGGTGACCGCCACGGCCGTGGCGTTGTCGTTGGCGCCGGGCATGAGCGCCGGGCACTTGCCCAGGAAATCGAGGTGGCCGCCGACCATGATGTACTCGTTCTTCAACAGCGGATCGCATCCTTCGATATATCCGATCACGTTGGCCGTGGTGCCGTCGGCATGATGTCGGGTCACGTTTTTGATGGAGAACACTTTCCCGGTAGCAAAAGATCGCGGTTTCAACCTGGCCTTGATTTTCTTGAAGACTTCATCCAGGCTCCTGCCCGTGCCGGCGAACAGGTCAGCCATCACTGTTTTCCCGACATGTGCATAGAGGAAACCATCCACGTAGGCGTTGTTGGGATTGCCGATCGGGCCGTAATTGTAGAGCAGGCCGGCGGCGCCGTGCTTGACGGCATTGAGCAATTTGTATTGGTGAAAGGAGTATTTGCGCCATTTCAAAAAGTCCTGGTGCGAGCCGGCGAGCGGAACCTCGGGGTTCATCACCACGATCTTGCCCTTCACGTTCACGGCCGCATAATCGTCGTATCCCAGTTCCGGGGCGCTGATGCCATAGCCGACGAAAACCGCCTCGGCCTTGATCTCCCCGTTTCCCGAGGTGGCGCCGGGGATATAATCGTCCACGTATATGTAATCCTTGAAAATTTCGCCGTTCTTCTGTTTGCAGTGGAATTTCACATAACATCCATCCAGAACGTCGGTGTAAGCATGGGGAAATTTCTGCAGGTAGCCGCCATCGCTGCCCAGCGGCTTGATGCCCCACTCCTTTAAGCGCTCGATCACCCATGCCGCCGATTTGTCGTAGCCGACATGCCCCGAGAGCCTGCCCGCGAATTCGGGCGAGGCCAGTTTATCGACATAACCGTACAGGTCCTGGCTGGTGATCAGGTGCATGGCCTGAAGCAGTTTTTGCTCGTCGCTCAGCGCCGGTTTTTCCTGGGCCGGGACGGGCGCGCTGAAAAAAAGAACCAGGGAAATCAAGCCAAGGGAAAGATATACTTTTTTCATGAAATGCTCCTCTGTTTGATCTGGTTGTTCATAATGGAATGAAAAATATTTCTTGTCCGGCAAAACTCATTATAGGAATCCTGATTTTTTATGTCAACACAACAACATTCACTCATCCCCTTTGCTATCCGGGATCGATCTGAAAGCATAATCGTCCCTCTACGACATGACAGGAGCGGGAATGGCAGGCACTTATTCTTTCTTTATCCTGTCCTGAACGATCTTTTTGTACTTGTCGTATAGCATCGTCTGCACGCTGGTCAAGGGAATGATTCTGCCATTGATCATCACCATCCTGATCCTGGCACTGAGTTGGATGATGGGCTTGGTGGAGATAAAGATGTTGGCGATCTTGCCTTTTTCGAGCGAACCGACCTGATCGGCAATTCCCAATATTTTCGCCGCATTAATGGTCAAAGCTTTTACTGCGTCTTCCTCGCTTAAACCGAATGCCACCGACAGGCTGGCCGGAACCGGTTGCCGCCGGACATTGCGGCTGCCTTGACGGGAACTCTCGCTAAAGGCGAAGAGTACGCCTTTCTGTGCCAGAACAGCCGCAGTTCGGTAGTATTTGTCGATTGCTTCCCAGCGCTCGGGCATTTTCATCGTTCCGGCCCAGATCAGCGGAATGTTCTTTTCAGCGAGCCGTTCGGCATACTTCAGAATATCACCGTTGGCGAACAAAATCCCCTTGAGATTGAATTCCTCGATGAGCTCGAGGGCAAGCCGGATCGTGACTTCATTCGAGGTCATGAACATTACCGGCATTTCCCGTTTCACGACCTTGAGCAATACCTCCATCTCCATGTCCTTGCCGGGCGCTTCGTTTTTTTTGCCTTTCTTTTTCGGAGCGGCTGCGGCTTTGGCCTTGCTCAGCTTTTCACGAATGAATGACAGAATCCCCGGCTGGGTTTTTGGATAGCCGCTTTTGGAACGGGCGCCCATGTTGAAAATCAAGAGAACGTCCCGTTTGAGGAGCATGTCCCGGGGCAAGGTGCCGTCCAGGTTCAGAGCCATGGCCCGGCCATTGATGATGCCTGCCGTTCCGGCTGCCGATAAAGCGGTCGTCACGCCGTCAATCCGCGTGACGTCGATCGTTTCATCTTCGGGATTCAGCGCTTCGTAGGGATCGATCCATGGCGTGGATTGTCCGACCTCGTTGATATCGCTGTCACTGCCGGGATATCCGGTCAAACCGATGGCCGTCAGCGGCGCAACCATACCGGGATAAACATACATGCCTTTAGCATCGATGATGGTGGCATTTGCCGGGGCGTCGATTACGGCGCCGACTTCAGCGATTTTGCCGTTCTGAATAAGGACGCTTCCGTTAACAATGGTTTTGCCGACAACCGCTACAATCGTTCCGTTCTTGATGAGAATGGCGTCTGCAGCGGCATGAACCATCCCCGACAACAATAGTATCGTGATGACAAAGAGAACGGTTTGTTTATTCATGGCTCACTTCCCTGGCGGCGGCGGTTCCTTCTTTGGCGAAATCAAAAAAGATTTCTCCTTCGATGATGGTCAGCAGGACTTTGGTCGTCGAATCAAGGGGGAATTTATCGAACACGGCGATATCGCCGTCCTTGCCGGTTTCGATCGAACCGATGCGCTTTTCCATTTCAAGTGTTTTCGCGGCGTTGATGGTGATCATTTTGAGCACTTCATTCTCCTCGATGTCGTTGTACTTGAGGACCTTGGCGGCGTTGAGGAACATATAGCGCCCCTCGTTGGCGCTGTCGGTGTTGATGACAATATTGACCCCGGCATCGTGCATGATTTTGAAGCCGAAGGGACACCCGTCGTACGCTTCTTCCTTGAAGCCCCACCAGTCGACCCAGCCGCCGAAGGACACACCGGCCTGGGCCAGGAGATCGGCAATTTTATAACCGTCCACACAATGGCTGATTTGTTTCAAATCGATGGCGAATTCCCTGCAAAAATCCAAAAACCAGATCATCTCATCGGCACGATAGATGTGGCAGTCGACGCTCATCTTTTTTTCAAGGACCATCTTCAGGGTCTCCCACTTCAGGTCCCTGTCGGGAGGCTGGACATCTTTTTTACCGTTGGCCTTGTCTTTTTCATATTTGTCCCACTTGGCCTTGTAGGCGCCGGCATCCATGAAGGCCTGGCGCGCGACATGGGCGGTACCCATCCGCGTCGAAGGGCTTCGGCCCTTGGAACCGTAAAGGCGCTTGGGATTTTCGCCCAGGGCCATTTTGAGCTGCGGCCGGACGCCGCTGACAATCAGCTCGGCGACCGGCCGGGCATATTTCAGCTTGATGATGACATTGACGCCGCCGATCACATTGGCGCTGCCATTCATGGTCTTGGCCGTGGTCACGCCGCCGGAGAGGGTGGTGCGGATCGTCTCATGATCGGGAATAAGGGCTTCCCGCATCCAGATTTGCGGCGTAACCGGATCGGTCGCCTCGTTGATATCGTCCCAGCTTAAAGCAATGTGGCTGTGGCTGTCGATCAGCCCGGGCATGACATACTTTCCCGAAACATCGATCACATCGATTCCGGCGGGAATCGCGACATCCCGGCCGACGGCCGTGATTTTGCCTTTCTGAATCACGACCGTTCCGTTGCTGATCGTTCCCCCGGTTATGGTGATCACAGTACCGCC
>SPCN01000018.1 GCA_004525465.1 Chrysiogenales bacterium
AGCGGTGTGTACCTTTTCGATTACCGCGGGCTCAAGGTTTCCGAAATGGGAAACCTGCGCAACCGCATCAAGGCCTTGGGGGCCAATGTCAAAGTGGTCAAGAACCGCCTGGCCATCAAGTTCTTTGAAAAAGAAAAAATCGCCATCGGCCGCGATCTCTTCAACGGTCCGATCGCCGTGGCCTACAGCAATGAAAAGTTCGTCGAAACCGCCAAGGTTCTGGTCGATTTTGAGAAAGAGAGCAAGAAAATAAAGATCATGTCAGGTTTTATTGAAAAAAAACTGGTCAGCGAAAAGCAGGTGGTCGAAGTGGCCAAGCTGCCCGGCAAGGAACAACTACTGGCCCAGCTGGTTTATTCCATCGGTATGCCCTTGCGGCGTTTCGGTTCAGCGCTGTCATCGCCGCTGACCCATATGTTGGTTTTGCTGAAAAATTTGCAAGATAAAAAAGAAAAAGGAGGACAAATATAATGGCTGAAATGAAAAAGGAAGATTTTTTCAAGCACTTGGATAATCTAACGGTCCTGGACCTCGCCGATTATATCAAAGAGTTTGAAAGCCGGTATGGTATCAAGGCGGAAATGGCGGCGGTGGCTGGTGCTGCCCCTGTTGCAGCGGCTGAAGCTGCCCAGGAAGAAGAAAAGACCGACTTTGAGGTCGTTTTGAAGACCGTCGGTGACAAAAAGATCAATGTCATCAAAGTGGTCCGCGAAGTCACGGATCTGGGTTTGAAAGAAGCCAAGGATGTCGTAGACAAAGCCCCCGCTTCCGTCAAGAAAGGCGTTTCCAAGGAAGAAGCCGAAACCATCAAGAAGAAGTTCGCTGAAGTAGGAGCCGAGATCGAAATCAAGTAGTAAATGATTTTTTTATTGCCTTTAAAAATAAAAAAATTGAAGGATTGGTATGCAAACAACTAACAAGTATGTGCAAAGGATAAGTTTCTCCAGAATTTTCAGTCCCGTCGAAGTTCCTGACTTGCTTGAAATTCAAAAGAAATCGTATAAAACTTTTCTACAAATCGACCAGTTGCCGGAAAACCGCAAAAACATCGGTATCCAGGCTGCCTTCAAATCCATATTCCCCATCTCCGACTTCAAGGAAACCGCGATCCTGGATTTCGTTTCCTATTCCTTGGGCGACTGGCTGTGCAAATGCGGCGCCCTTTTGGGAATCGAGAACTCGATGCCGGTCTGCAAACACTGCGGCACCATTCTTTCGGCGCAAAGCGAAACCGGAAGCGATTCGGTATGCAGCGAATGCCACGAAAAGGGGACGGTCATATACAAGACCTGTGAACTATGCGGTGACCGGGTGCGGCTCAAAATCAACAATTCCCCGGAAGAGTGCCTGGACAAGGGATTCGATTATTCAATTCCTTTAAAGGTAAAACTGCGCTTGGCCCTTTACGGCGAAAACAAAAATGGTGAAAAGGTTATCCGCGACGTCAAAGAGCAGGAGATCTTTTTCGGAGAGATCCCATACATGACCGATAAGGGGACCTTCATCATCAACGGCACCGAAAGGGTGGTCGTCTCACAGCTGCAGCGTTCCCCCGGTGTCTATTTTATGCCCGGAAAATCGCGCGGCGAATTCACGGCCAAGATCATTCCGGCCCGCGGCGCCTGGATCGAACTGGAAGAGAAACTGAACCTGCTGCAGGTGCGCCTGGACAAGAAGACCAAGCGCATTAATATCACTACTTTTATAAAGGCCATGGGCCTGGCTGATGATGCCGAGATCCTGAAGCGGTTTTATACCATCGTCCCGGCCAAGGTCCAGAATGGAATTTTCTATTTTCAGAATTCGCGTTTTTTAAAAGACAACAAACTGACGGCTCCGGTTTTGGACCAGAAAGGCAACGAAGTGCTGGCCACCGGCTCCAAGCTGATGATCAAACATATCAAGGATTTTGAAAAGCTCGGCATCGAGTACGTGCCGGTGGACATAGAGCTTTTTGAAGACCTGTATGCGGCCGACGACCTGGACGGCGTACTGAAGCTCAATGAGGGCATCGCTACCGCCCAGATCAAGAAACTGCGCAAGCTCAATTGTGAATTCAAGGTTTTTTTCCCCGAAAGTGAGGAAGAAGAGCTGGGTTCCATGCTGGCTTTCACCCTGCGCAAGGATAAAAAGCGCAAGGAGGCCGAAAGTGCCGAAAAGATCGCCATGCAGTCGGACAGCGAAGCCGAAGACAAAGTGGCCAAGAACCAGGGCGACGCTTATATCGAAGTGTTCAAGAAGCTGCGTCCCGGGGAACCGGTGACTCTGGAAGGGGCGCGGAAGTTTTTTGAGAACATGATCTTTGATCCCAAGCGCTACGATCTTTCCTCGGTAGGCCGCATGAAACTGAACATCAAGCTTGGTTTCAAGAAAGAATTCAACGAGAACATCTTCACCCTGACCCTGGAAGATATGGTGCAGATCGTCCGCTATTTTCTTAAATTGAAGTATGATCGCACCGGCAGCATGCGTGTTGATGACATCGACCATTTGGCCAACCGGCGCATCCGCGCCGTCGGTGAACTGGTGGAAAACGCATTCCGCATAGGCTTGATGCGCCTGGAAAAGATCATCCGTGAACGCATCACCAACTCTCCGGATATCACTGTGGTGCTGCCGCGCGAACTGCTCAACACCAAGCCGGTTTTTGCCGCCCTCAAGGAATTTTTCGGCACTTCACAGCTGTCACAATTCATGGACCAGACCAATGCTCTGGCCGAAACCACCCACAAGCGCCGCATTTCGGCGCTGGGTCCAGGCGGTTTGAACCGCGAGCGGGCTGGTTTTGAAGTCCGCGACGTCCATTCATCCCATTACGGCCGCATATGCCCGATAGAAACTCCCGAGGGTCCGAATATCGGTCTGATATCTTCTCTGACCACTTATGCCAGGGTGAATGACTACGGATTCATTGAAACGCCTTACCGTAAAGTGGAAAACGGCCAGGTCGTCGACTATAGCCTCATCAAGTACGCCGGAGATTCCAAGTTTGCTTTTGGCGAGATCGTTCGTGAAAACGAGGTAAAAGCCGAGATGGCCCGCTTGCAGAAAGCCGGCAAAAATCTGCCTATGATCAGCTATCATCCTTTCTATCTGACCGCCTGGGAAGAGGAAGAATTCACCATCGCCCAGGCCAATGCCGAACTTGATGACAACGGCCGTCTGGTTTCCAAGAGAGTCAATGCGCGCAAGGAAGGGGAAACCATACAAGTTGACTCTTCGGAAGTCAATTTCATGGATATCTCTCCCAAGCAGATTGTTTCCTCTTCGGCGGCATTGATCCCCTTCCTGGAAAATGATGATGCCAACCGGGCCCTTATGGGTTCCAATATGCAGCGCCAGGCCGTCCCCCTGATCAATCCCGAGGCCGCTATCGTCGCTACCGGCATGGAGCACAGGCTGATCAAGGATTCGGGCATGGTGATCGTCTGCCGCCGTTCCGGCGTGGTGATGAACGCCGATGCTGAGCGCATCATTGTCCGTGTGGATGCCGATAATGCCGACGAGAGCAATTTTTCCGAGATACAGGCCGACCTGTACGAGTTGCAGAAGTTCAGACGTTCAAACCAGAACACCATCATCAACCAGAGGCCGCTGGTCAAGATCGGCGAGCGGGTTGAAAAAGGACAGATCCTGTGCGACGGACCCGCTTCCGAAAAGGGCGAGCTGGCCATGGGCCGGAACATCTTGACCGCTTTTGTCCCCTGGCGCGGCTACAATTATGAAGACGCCATCATCTTGAGCGAGAGATTGGTCAAGAATTCCGCTTTCAATTCGATCTACATCGTCGAAGAGACCATAGAAGCCCGGGAAACCAAGCTGGGACCCGAAGAGATTACCCGCGACATCCCCAGCGTTTCCGAAAACACCCTGAAAAATCTCGATGAAAGCGGCATCGTGCGCATCGGCGCCAAGGTCAAGCCCGGCGAGATCCTGGTCGGCAAGGTGTCGCCCAAGGGTGAAACGCAACTCTCACCCGAAGAAAAGCTGCTGCGCGCCATTTTTGGTGAGCAGGCATCCGAGATCAAGGATTCTTCCCTGTATTGCCCGCCGGGCGTGGAGGGGACGGTTATCGACGTCAAGGTTTTCACCCGTCGCGGCCTGAACAAGGACAACCGCGCCAACGAGATCGACACGATCCAAACCGCCAAGTTGGAACGGAATTTCGCCGATGAAAAAAAGATCCTGTTGGCCGAGAAGTATCAGAAGATCGGCAGGCTGCTGCGCAAGGAAAAGCTGAACAAGAATCTAACTTACAATAAAAAGAAATTTGAAAAAGGTCACGCCATCCCGCTCAAGGACCTTGAACAGATGGATGATGCTTTCTTGAAAGAAGTGAAGAAATATATTGATGATGACAGCAAAAACCTCATCAGCCAAGTGGAGAAAAAAGTCAGGCTGCATATTGAAGCCCTGAAGCTGGAGATCCAGGAAAAGATCGACCAGATGAAAAAGGGCGATGAATTCTCCCCCGGCATCATCAAGATCGTCAAAGTGCTGATCGCCGTCAATCGCAAGATATCGGTTGGTGACAAGATGGCCGGCCGCCACGGCAACAAGGGTGTGGTCGCCAAGATCCTGCCGGTCGAAGACATGCCTTTCCTGGAAAACGGCAACCACGTGGACCTGGTGCTAAACCCCCTGGGCGTTCCTTCGCGCATGAACGTCGGCCAGGTTTATGAAATGATCCTGGCCTGGGCCGGCAAGGAACTGAACTGCTATTTTGAAACACCGGTTTTTGACGGGGCCACGGAAAATGACGTCATCAGCTACATGAAAAAGGCCGGACTGCCCGAAGACGGCAAAGTCGTTCTCTATGACGGTGTTTCGGGTGAGGCCTTTAAAAGCAAGGTCACGGTCGGCTACATGTACATGATGAAACTGGAACACATGGTCGACGACAAGATCCATGCCCGTTCCACCGGTCCGTATTCACTGATCACTCAGCAGCCTCTTGGCGGCAAGGCTCAGTTCGGCGGTCAGCGTGTGGGTGAAATGGAAGTCTGGGCCTTGGAAGCGTACGGCGCCGCTTACATTCTGCAGGAGATGCTGACCATCAAGTCTGACAATATCAGCGGCAGGAATGAGATCTATTCGGCGATCGTCAAAGGTACCATGGACTTCAACCCGGGGCTGCCCGAATCGTTCAACGTATTGATCAAGGAATTGAAAAGTCTGGTGCTGAATGTGGAACTAGTCAAGAAGGAAAAGTTGAGCGAGGAAAGCCTGGCGCAGGAAAACATCGCCAATATTTCGTAAGGAGCGAGGATGCGAAAATTAAAAAAAGACGGTAAAGAAATCAAGATTATGGATTACAGCAAGGTGAAGATCAGCATCGCCTCCCCGGAAATTATCAGGAGTTGGTCTTATGGGGAAGTCACCAAGCCGGAAACCATAAATTACCGTACTTTCAAGCCTGAGCGTGATGGGCTGTTCTGCGCCAAGATATTCGGTCCCACCCAGGATTTTCGCTGTTTGTGCGGCAAATACAAGGGCTTGAAATACAAGGGAATCGTTTGTGAAAAGTGTGGAGTGGAGGTTACTCTGTCGTCGGTGCGCCGCGACCGCATGGGGCATATCGAACTGAATTCTAAAGTGGCCCATATCTGGTTTTTCCGGGGCATACCTTCGCGCATCGGTGTGCTGCTTGAGATCAGTTCCAAGGAATTAGAACATATCGTTTATTTTGAAAGTTATATCGTTCTCGATGCCAAGAATGTTCCCACCCTGAAATTCAAGCAGGTGCTATCCGAAGAGGAGTACTTAGAAAACATCGCCAAATACGGCGAGGACTCTTTCCGGGCCGGCATGGGCGCCGAAGCCCTGCATGAACTCCTGTTGGGCCTGGATTTAGATGAGGAAGTGACCAGCCTGAAGACGCGTATCCGTGTGGAAAAATCATTCCAGCGCAAGAAAAATATGGCCAGGCGCCTGAAGCTGATGGAGGATTTTCTAAAATCAGGCAACCATCCGGAATGGATGGTGCTGGGTGTTCTGCCGGTCATGCCACCAGACCTGCGCCCGCTGGTGCGTTTAGACGGAGGCCGTTTCGCATCTTCAGATCTGAACGATCTGTATCGCCGGGTTATTAACCGCAACAACCGCCTGAAGCGGCTTCTGGACTTGAAAGCTCCGGAATTGATCATCAAGAATGAAAAGCGCATGTTGCAGGAATCGGCCGATGCCCTTTTCGATAACCAGAAACGCAGCCGCAGCTATATGAGTTCTCAGAAACGTCCCCTGAAGTCGCTTTCCGACGCTTTGAAAGGCAAACAGGGCCGCTTCCGCCAAAACCTGCTGGGCAAGCGCGTCGATTACTCGGGCCGTTCGGTGATCGTGGTCGATCCCCATTTAAAGCTGGACGAATGCGGCATCCCGAAGAAAATGGCCCTGGAGCTTTTTAAACCCTTCATTTACAACAAGCTGGAGAAGAAGGGCATGGTGACCACGCTGAAAGTGGCCCGTACCTGGGTTGAAGAGAATCGCGATGAAATATGGGACGCTTTGGATGAAGTCATCAAAGACCATACCGTCATGCTCAACCGTGCCCCAACCCTGCATCGGCTTGGTTTCCAGGCTTTCAAGCCCCACCTGGTCGAAGGCAACGCCATCACCCTGCACCCACTGGTCTGCCCGGCTTTCAACGCCGATTTCGACGGCGACCAAATGGCTGTGCACATCCCGCTTTCCCTGGAAGCCCAAGCCGAAGCCAAGATCCTGATGCTTTCCTCCAACAACATCCTGTCGCCGGCCAACGGCAAACCCCTGGCCGTTCCTACCCAGGACATGATCCTTGGCTTCTACTACATGACCTTCACCAAACGCAACCTCTTGGGCGAGCACATGATATTCGCCCAGTTCAAGGACGTACTGCAGGCCTATGAGCAGGGTAAGGTGGATCTGAACGCCTGCATCCGCGTCAAGTATCTCGGCACCGTCAAGAACCAGGACGCCTATCTCCTCGATCCCCAGGACATCGTCAACTGCCCGATCACCGAGATCAAGAGAGAAGACAACCACCTGCTGGTAACCACCCCGGGTCGGGTCATTTTTAACCAGCTCCTGCCCAAGGGCATCCCCTTTATCAACGGTTTGATGAAGAAGAAAGGGGTGCAGAACCTGATCTATTTCATTTACCTCAACCATGGCTTCGGACCCACGGTCGAGACCCTGGACAAAATGAAGGAAGCCGGCTTCGAATACGCCACCCGGGCCGGTTTTACTATCAGCATTTCCGACCTGCTGGTTCCACCGGAGAAGCCGGAAATCATCGCCGGAGCTGAAAAGGAACTTGAAAAGATAGACCGCAATTACAAGGCCGGCCATTTGACTGCCGGAGAGCGTCACAACAAGATTATCGAGATTTGGAGCAAGGCCTCTGACGATATCCGCGAAAAAATGTTCGCCCAGATGCGCACGATGAGCTATGAAGGTGAGGGGATGAATCCCATCTTCGTCATGTCGGATTCGGGAGCACGCGGCAGCAAGGATCAGCTGAAGCAGCTGGCCGGCATGCGCGGCCTGATGGCCAAGCCGTCGGGCGATATCCTGGAAACCCCGATCACCGCCAATTTCAAGGAAGGCCTGTCGGTCCTGCAGTACTTCATCTCCACCCACGGCGCCCGCAAGGGCCTGGCCGACACAGCCCTGAAAACCGCTGATGCCGGCTACCTGACACGCAAACTGGTCGATGCCGCCAACGAGGTGATCGTCAAGGAAGAGGATTGCCACACCATGAACGGCGTCGAGGTTTCGGCCATCATCGAGAACGGAAAGGAAATTGAACCCCTGATCGATCGTCTGATCGGCCGCTTTGCTTTGGATGACATTTATTCGCCGGACAACCCGGAAAAGATTATTGTTGAGGCCGGAACGGAGATCGATGAATACAAAGGCAAGGAGATCGTGGATTCCGGAATCATGAAGACCAAGATCCGCTCGGTCCTGACCTGCGAGACACGCAGCGGTGTCTGCACCAAGTGTTACGGCCGCAACCTTTCCACCGGCAAGCTGATAGAATTGGGCGAAGCAGTGGGCATCATCGCCGCCCAATCCATCGGCGAACCGGGCACGCAGCTGACCATGCGCACCTTCCACATTGGAGGCATCGGCCGCCATGAAGGTCAGACTCGCTTGCAATCCGGATATGAAGGAAAAGTTAAATACACCAACCTGGAGATCGTCGAGGATAAGGACGGCGATTTTATCGCCATGAACCGCATCGGTTCCGTGCAGATATTGGATTCCAAGAAAAGAGAAAAAGCCATGTACCCCGTGGCCTACGGCTCCAAGATCCTGGTTAAGGACAACCAGGCCGTCAAGAAAGGCGACGTGCTGCTGGAATGGGATCCTTTCGCCAACTCGATGCTGACCAAAGATGACGGTATCGCGGAACTGAAGGACTTGGAGGAGAATATTTCCTTTGTCAACGCCCGCGACGAAGAGACCGGCAAGATCACCCAGCTGGTCATCGATATCAAGAACGAGAAGTTGCGTGATGAATTGCTGCCCCATATCGCCATCCGCGACCAAGCGACCAACAAGATCAAGCGCAAGTATTATCTGCCGATCAACGCCCATATTTCTGTCAAGGACGGCGATGAGGTCAAGGCCGGGGACGTTTTATCCAAGATCCCCTCGGAATTCGCCAAGACCAAGGACATTACCGGCGGCCTGCCGCGTGTCACCGAGCTGTTCGAGGCGCGCAAGCCAAAATTCCCGGCCAAGATGGCCCAGATTGACGGTGTGGTAGAATACGGCAAGGTGCAGAAAGGCGCCCGCAAGCTCACCATCCGTTCTTTTGACAAGAATATCAAACCCGACGAGCACACTATCCCCCGCGGCGCCCACATCATCGTCGATGACGGCGGCAAGATCACGGCCGGCACTCCCCTGATGGACGGCCCGCTCAACCCCGTTGACATCCTATCTGTTCTGGGCGAGCAGAAGCTGGCCGAATACCTGCTCAAGGAGATCCAGGACGTCTACCGCCTGCAGGGCGTGGAGATCAACGACAAGCATATCGAGGTTATCATCCGCCAGATGATCAAGTGGCGGCGCGTTGAGGAGGTCGGGGACACTTCACTTATTCCCGACCAGGTCATCGAAAAGTGGAAGTTCGAAGAGGAAAATGCCCGCGTCGTGGCCGAAGGCGGCCGTCCGGCCAAGGCCCAGCCCGCGCTGCTGCCCATTTCCAGGGCGGCGCTGGCCAATGACAGCTTCCTGTCCGCCGCAGCTTTCCAGGAAACCACCCGCGTGCTGACCGACGCCGCCATCGCCGGCAAGGAAGACCACCTGCTGGGCATCAAGGAGAACGTGACCATGGGCCGCCTGATCCCGGCCGGGACCGGGTATTCCTATTACCAGCAGGTCGAGTCGGAACAGGCTGAAGACAAGCTCAAGATCGCGAAGTAAAGAATTAGGGTAGGGGTTTGATTAATCAAACCCCTACAACAAATCATACCATTGTCTAGTCTATCGATATTCCGGGCATATGGCCTTATGCCCTCGTGAAAAATCATTTGCAAAATATATCCCCCCGCCTGTGACACCCCGCTTACCAAGGGGTGATGAAAGGGGGATCGCCCCTACGATATGGCAAAACCATGATCAGGTGACGATATCCGCGATACAATCAAAAAACCATGAAATTGTCGCACGCCCATTTTTCAAAATGTTATTGAAAAATGGTTTTGCATGTGCTAAATATATTTAAGGGAAGTGCGGATGCTTGACGAAAAAGAGAAATAAACGTGGGTGCTAAATGAAACACCCTGCAATTTTCTTCTTGATTGTCTTGTCTTTGTTGCTTGTCAATTGTAAACATGCGACGCCTATCGATGAGAATTCTGATTGGCTGGCAAGTTTGATCACAAGGTTTCAAAATGAATCTGTCGGCAATCCACCCCGATCTATTTGGCGGTACGATTATAAAGGCCAGATTGTATATTATGTTCCAGATCGATGTTGTGATCAATTAAGTACGTTATATGATTTTAATGGTAACGTGATTTGTCATCCAAGTGGAGGGTACGGTGGCGATGGTGACGGACGTTGCCCGGATTTCTTTCAACTGCGGACGAATGAAGTGCTCATCTGGCAAGATCCGCGAAAATTTGGTACATGATCCGGAAAACCAAAATATAGCTGAAAAGTCGATCCAGCGGACGGCAGATGGCTGCCGCTGAAATCGCGGTCTATTCCGGGAAGTGGTATTGCTTTTTGAAGGCGGCGATTTCGTAGTCCTTTAATTCCCGCCATTCGCCCAGCGGCAGTTTGCCGAGGCTGAGGCTGCCGATGGCTATGCGCCTGAGCTTTTCCACCGGGTGCCCCGAATACTTGAAGGCATTGCGCAGGATATGCTTCTTGCCTTCGCTGATGGTCACTTTCAGCCAGGAGTTGCCGGAACTGGTCATTTTCACCGGCTCGATGATGAAGGGCTTCAGCCGTTCCCCTTCCAGGAATACCCCTTTTTCCAGTTTTTTTTGCGTTGCCTCGCTCAAAGCCCCTTTGACTTTCAGCAGGTAGGTTTTGGGTATCTGGTTCTTGGCCGAGATGATGAAATTGGCCAGGTCGCCGTCGTTGGTCAACAGCATGAGCCCGTCGGAGTTATAATCCAGCCTGCCTACCGGATAGACCCTCTCCTTGATGCGGGTGATTAAAGAACGGACGGTAGGCCGCCCCTGCGGGTCGTCCAGGGTGGAAACGATCCCTACCGGCTTGTTGAACAGGAAATAACTTTTGCTTTGCGGATTGAGTTTCAGCAGTTTGTTTCTCACGTGGATGCGATCGCCAGGAGTGCGGACCGGGAAATTGGGATCGGTCACGGTGCGTTGGTTGACCTTGATCTTTCCATCATGGATCCAGGCGCGAATATCGCGACGGCTGGCCACTCCGCAGCTTTGCAGGTATTTTTGCAGTTTTGTCTCTTTCATTTGTTTATCCTCAATCGTTTGATCAGTTCATAGAGCGTGGAGGGCTTGAGCCCAAGGTCCTCAGCGGTTTTTTTCTGGACCCAGTTGTTTTTTTCCATGGTTTCGATGATCAGCTGTCGTTTAAAAGCATCTACTTTTTCATTGAAGCCGCCCGGTTCCTGTCGCTGATTCTTGTTGGAAATGACCTCCGGGGTCAGCGCTTCGGGCGTCAGCGTGTTGCCGTTGGCAAGAAGAACGGCCCGCAGCATCGTATTCTGCAGCTCGCGGATATTCCCCGGCCAATTGTAGTCCATCAAATGGCGCAGGAATTTCGCGTTCATGTCCTTGATGGATTTATTGTTTTCTTTGGCAAACCTTTTCAAAAAAGTTTCGGCCAGCAGGGGAATGTCCTCCTTGCGCTCGCGCAGGGGGGGCAGGTGGATGTTGATGATGTTCAAACGGTAATAAAGGTCTTCACGGAATTCGCCGCTCTTAACTTTGCTCAACAACTCGATGTTGGTGGCCGCCAGGATGCGTACGTCTACTTTTTTGATCACATTGCCGCCCAGAGGCTGGATTTCCTTTTCCTGGATGACGCGCAGGATCTTGGACTGAGTCTCTGTTGTCAGGTTGGCGATTTCGTCGAAAAAAATGGTGCCGCCATCCGCCTCCTCGAAAATCCCCTTTTTATCACTTACCGCACCGGTGTAGGCGCCTTTTTTATAGCCGAAAAGCAGGCTTTCAAATAAATTGGCCGGGATATTACTCGAATTAAAAGGAGAAAACGGCATGTTTCTGCGGTTGGAGTTGGAGTGGATGGCCTTGGCGATCAGTTCCTTGCCGGTTCCGCTTTCCCCGGTGATTAAAACGGTGGAATTGGCATCGGCCACGCTTTCCACGATGCCCAATATTTTTTTCAGGAGCGGGCTGCGGCCGATGATGTTGCTGAAGGAAAAACGGTCGCCGATTGTTTTTTTAAGCTGGGTGTTTTCCCGCTTCAGTTTTTTCTCCTTGATAACGCGGTCCACCTTATGCTTGAGCTCGATATTGTTGAATGGCTTTTGCAGATAGTCCAATGCTCCCTGTTGGATGGCCTCGATGGCGGCTTCGATCGTTCCGAAAGCGGTAAGAAAGATAACCTTGATCTGCGGATCATTGGTTTTCAGTTCCTTGAAGATCTCCAGCCCCGAACTGCCGGGGATCATCTGGTCCATGATCACCACGTCCACATCTTCGTCATGGTTGGTTTTGGCCTGTGATTTGTTTTCCGAAATGCGCAACTCGTATTCTGGTTCCTGGAAAATTCTCCTGAAAATATCGTGGATGATGCTTTCATCGTCGACCAGATGGATCGTTTTTCTTTTCATAAACTAATGCTCCTCAGTGGGCTTTGCAGGGGAAAGGTTATGCTGAAAGTGGTGCCGCGGTCTACCTTGCTGTTCACCTGGATGTTGCCATAGTGCTCTTTGACGATATTGTAGACGATGGCCAGGCCCAGGCCCGTTCCCATACCGATCTCTTTGGTGGTAAAAAACGGGTCAAATATCTTTTCCAGGTTCTTGTCGCGAATGCCGCGACCGTTGTCCTTGAAGCGTATTGTGATCTCTTCGGCGCTTTCTTCCCCGCTGATCGATATCCAGCCTTCGTCGTCAATGGCATCGATGGCGTTGATGAAAAGATTGATGAAAAGCTGTTGCAGGCGGGAGGAAAAACCATGGATACTATTCTGAAATTCAGTTTCTTTTTTGAAGGTGATTTTCTTTATTTTCAACTTGTGCTCGACCAGGGCCAGGCTTTCGTCGATCACTTTGTTCAGGTTGATGGGCAGGGGTTGCTGGCCTTTTTGCCGGGAAAAATCGAGCAGGGTACGGATGATCTTGTTCACGCGCAGTACCTGGTCTTGCATTTTTCCGATCAGTTCCAAGTTTTCCGCTCCATTGGGGTTGTCGAGCAGGAATTGACAGTATGAGGAAATGCCGGTCAAGGGAGTATTGATCTCGTGGGCGATGCCGGCGGAAAGCAGTCCCAGCGAAGCCAGTTTTTCCGAAGTGATCAACTGGTTCTGGATGTTGTTTTTTTCGGTTACGTCCTCGAATACGAATATGCGGCCTGATACGCTGCCGCTCTCGTTTTTCAATGGGGATATATACACGTCGTAGATCGATTCCGTGTCCTGGATCTGCACCTTGACATTGCGCAGGGTGTGGGTGGCGAAGCGCTCGGTTCGGATCTTGCGCCAGACTCCCTGTCCCAGGACCAAAGGTGCTTTTTTGCGCAACGCTTTTTCCCGCTTGATCTGAAAGCGATCTTCCATGAAATAATTCCAGGACTGCACCTGGTTCAGGCGCGAGACGACCATGATGCCGAGGTTGATATTTTCGATGATGTTTTCATTGAATTCCTTCAGCCGGTTCAACTCTTCGAGCTGGGTTTCCAAACGGGAATACAGGAAGGCGTTTTCCACCGAAAGGGCCAGGGGCGAGGAGATGCTGGACATTAGTTCCCAATCCTCGACGGTCAGGTAGGTATGGTTTGTTTTGCGGCCCATGGCCACGATGCCGATCAGCCGGTCGGCGATCTTCAAAGGCAGGAACTGGAAAAATTTATTCGGCGGCAGGGCGGCGTGATCGCCGGGAAATTTTGTTGCGAATTCCTGTTCGGAAAGGAAAATGAGATGCTCCTGGCTTTCCAGGGTGCTGTGGAACGTTTTAGTCAAATTCAGGCGAGAGCGGTTGGGCATCGAGTAGAACATGTTGTTTTTGTAATGGATTAAAAGGGAAGAATCATTCAGTTGAAAGCCGCGGTTGATGATCTCCAGGAAATTCTGCGAAAGTGAGGAGAGGTCTCTCTGGGCGCTGATCGAGTGTTCCAGCTCCTTCAGCTTGCGTTTGAAATTGAATGTTTCGCGGTAGAATAGTTTTTCAAAGATTTTCTGGATGGTGCTTTCCAAAGGCTTGAACAGCAGTCCGGCCATCAGAATGGCGGCGATGGACCAGAAAATGCCCAGCAGCTTGTTCTGCTCTATATTCAGTCCCAAAAACATGTAGGTGCCGAAAATAAAAACGAAAAGCGATGAGATCGACAGGGTTTTCTTGATGATGTTTTCAATATCGGTCACCCGTTTTGGGGATAGAAAGTAAACCAAACTCAAAGGCAGGAAAGGGAGAAAGAACAGGCCAAGAAAAATGCTGATATTGGTTTTTCCGGCAAATGCCTGCGGCGAATAATTAAGCAACAGCAGGGAAAAAAAACTCAGGGTGATACCGCTTAAAGGGAAAATATAGCGCCTTTGCCTTTTTTTCAGGATCAGGGTCAGGGATGAAACGACAATGCTGATCCAGGCCAGAAAAATGTAGAGTGTGAAATATTGGCTGGCCAGGGAGCGGAAATGGTTGATGGCGGTGGTCAGGATCTCCGGATCGGGTTTGAAAACATTCTGCAGGATGAAATAAAAATTGATGAAAAGGAAAACCAGCGGGGGCAGGTAGATCAGCAAGTAGCGGAAATTTTTGCTGAATTTTTTAAAGGCTCTGGTTCTGAGCGGGTATTGCAATGCGTAATGGAGCAGCACAGCCGGAAAAAAGATATAGCAGACCATATCCAGGACCAGAAAAATGAAATCGGCCGGACCGTAATCGCCGCTGGGGGAAAATATCAGAAACCCGGACAGGGTGAGGCTGAGAATGAAAAAGATCTGCGGCGGAGGAAAGAGGGTCGCTTGCTTGACGTGCATGTTGAGAATGCCCAGGGTCAGCAAGATGGAAAGGATGCCTATGAAGACCAGTATGTAATAGGAAAAAGGCGTAAAAACCGGATTAATGTCGACGCCGACGTTTTTCAGGATGCCTAGGCGTTCGATCTCGTAGCGGCAGTAATTTCTGCCGGCAATGGAGCGCAGCAAATCAATCCTGTTGTTGACCGAATATTTATTAACGGCCAGGAGGATGTCTCCCGGCTTGACCTGGCTGTTGGCCGGGGCCGATACGCAGACCAACCCCTGATCAGAGTTTCCCCAGACCAGGTGATCGGAAACCGAGCTCCATTTCAATTTTTGGAAGAGATTGGCCAGGCTGATGAGGATGAACAGGGCGAATATGAAGTGCCAGAGATACCTTTTGATCATAATAAAATATTGGCATTAGCGGTCTTGAAAGACCATATAATTTTTTCCCTGGAACTGAGCGGCGGCAGGGTTTTTTGAAAGAAGCGGCGCGACAGCAGGTCCCGTTCGTAGTTGGCTGAAAAAATATCGTCCTCGCTTTCGGCATAGCCGTCGCTTTTTTGAGGAATGGGGCTTTGCGGCGGAATGGCGCCGTCCGGGTTCTGCTCGAGCGCCGAGGCTTTGAATTCCCGGGGGGTCTGCAGCAGCAGTATCAGCAAAATGATAAAAAGGGTCTTTCTCATTGTTTTTTCCCGTAGGCGCGCAAACGCGTATTACCTACTTCCATTATAACAATATATCTTTTTGCTGGCAATCATGCTTCCGGAGAAGTCGCAATTCCTGGCACTCGGGATTGAGCTGCCGCTAGAAAGAGCGGTTATTTACGGGTAGGAGCTATGACTTTCAGGGTCTGTTCGGCAATCTCCAGCTCTTCGTTTGTGGGAATGACCATAACGCAGACCCTGGAATCGGGCTTGGATATGGCGCCGAATTTGCCGAATGCTTCCTGATTGGCATTTTCATCAAAAACAATACCGAGAAATTCCATATTTTCCAGGATCATCTTTCTCTCTACAAGACCCCTTTCACCGATACCGGCGGTGAAAATGATCAGGTCGGCGCCATTCATGGCGGCCATAAAGGCGCCGATGTATTTCTTGATGCGGTAGGCGAAGATCTCCAGGGCCAGGCTGGCCTGGGCATGGCCGGCGGCCGCCTTTTCGTTGATGTCGCGCATGTCGGACGAAACTTCGGAAATTCCCAGCATGCCGCTTTTGCGGTTGAGCACGTCGTCTACCTGCTCGTGGGTCATGCCCATGCTGCGCTGGAGCACCAGCGGGATGGCCGGGTCGATATCGCCGCAGCGTGTGCCCATGGCCAGACCTTCCAGGGGGGTGTAGCCCATGGTGGTGTCCACGGAAATACCGTTCTGGATCGCGGCCATGGATGAGCCGTTGCCCAGGTGGCAGGTGATGATCTTCAACTCATCAAGCTTTTTGCCCATGGCCTTGGCGCCCTGCTTGGCCACATAGAAGTGCGAAGTGCCGTGAAAGCCGTAGCGACGGATCTTGTCCTTGCGGTAGTATTCATAAGGGATGGGGTAGATGTAAGCTTTGGCGGGCATGGTTTGGTGAAAAGCGGTATCGAAGGTCCCGGCCATGGGGATGCCTGGCAGGATCTTCTGGCAGGCCTCGATGCCGGTGATGTTGGGCGGGTTGTGCAGGGGCGCCAGGGGGATGCACTCCTTCAGCGCGTTGA
>SPCN01000333.1 GCA_004525465.1 Chrysiogenales bacterium
AGCAATTGTCCAGAGTAGCCCAGAAAGAGAACGGTCTTGGCGTTGCTTTTGTTGTTTTGGTCTTCAGTGCTGCAATCCTATTGGCCGAGCGGCAAAGGATCACTGCTGTCCGCATCCGACCTTTGCCAGTCCTTGTGAAATGGATGCTTGTATTGATCAGCGGCGAACCTCGACAATAAGGAAAGGATTGAGGAAGGTACTGCGCAGGGGGCCGGGGAGATGCTCCATATATAAACTGATCAAGGATTTGAATTGTTTCAGCATTTTCAGCGATCCCGTTCGTTTGTAGGCGAAATAGGATCTGGCGGATAAAGAGCGGATTGCCTGGGCGCCATTATCCCGGCAGAACGTTTTTTTGATCTCGCGGAAGGAGAGAAGGTGATAACGGCCGAAAGGCAAATGCAGGTTCAGGCCGGTCCGGTCGAAAATAGCCTGGCGTCTGTTCTCAGCCTTTTCCGTCGAATTTTCATCAGTTGGCTGGTGATGGATGTCGACGGGGAACGATTTGTTGGGGCAGGAAATAAGTATGCGGCCGCCAGGTTTGGTCACGCGCAGCAGCTCGGCGGCAAAGGAATTTCTGACGGCGCGATAACCTGCAGCCAGGGTGTTGTGGCCGCTGATCGTGCCGATATGTTCAATGGTTCCCAGCGTGACCACGGCATCGAAATATCCATCCGGAAAGGGCGTGTGGCTGCCGTCGCCATTGATGAAGTGCCGAGGATCACGGTTCTCTCGCGCCCAAAAACCGGCCAGGTGGGGGAGGTCGATGCCATAGGCCTCGTATCCATCACGGCAAAGAAAGGCGACTCCCATCCCCAGGCCGCAGCCCACATCAAGAATGCGTTCGGTCTTTTCCCGATCAACCCAGGGTTTAAGATATTCCTGGTAAAAACGCCGAGTTGAAGATATTTGTTCGGCCGCATATTCTTCACTGGTAGATTTGGTTTCCCTCAGCTGTGCTTCAAGGGTGAAATCCAGATAACCGAATGGATTGCGGGAAAAGGGCCGCCGGCAGAAAGGGCAGGAAAGTTCGCCTGCTTTTTCGAGCAATTGCCGCTGACATTTCGGGCAGATCATTTTGATGGTCGTCTTTTCCGGCAATTTATTCCCTTCCTGCCTTTTTATACACGGCCAGCAGCTCCCGGGAATAAACATCCGGGCTGAATTCACGCTTAACTTTTTGACGGCCGGCGGCACCCATCTTTTGGCACTCATCCGGCTGACGCCAGAGCCAGGCCATCTTTTCGGCCAGATCATCCGCGTCGCCGGGGTTGAACAGCAGGCCGCTGCGGTTGTCGTCAACCACTTCCTGCAAAGCTCCGATTCTTGAGGCGATGACCGGGATGCCGCAACTCATGGCTTCGCCGGCGACCAGGGCGAATGTTTCAAACCAGATGCTGGGGACCACCAGAAACCGGGCTCCGCGGTAGAACGCAGCGAGTTCCGGTCCGGAAAGATAACCACGCCAGACAATGTTCTTTCCCTTCATGGCGGTTTGCGGGAATTCTCCGGCCACATGCAGGGGCAGGCCGGTTTTTTGTATCGCGGCCAGCAAAGTTTCCAGGCCTTTTTCAGGACTGGATCGCCCAACGAAGGCAATATAGCCACCTCGGGCAGGGTCTCCGGCCGCCTCATGAACGGGAATCGGGTTGGCGATGCTCACCACTTTTTCCGCCGGCATGCCGGCAGCCAGCAGCCAATTCCTGGCAAAATGGGTCGGCGTGATGAAACGTTCCACCAATTCCGACATGATCCCCGCTTTCCTGGCCGCAGCGTGTTGCATGCTGAAGGCTATGCTTTCCAGTATATTGCCACGGCAATTAAGCATTGCGCACCACAGGTAATTTCCGCGGATGCATTTCTTGCATATCTTTCCATTTTGGAAATTGTATCCGATGGGGCAGGTCAGAAAAAAACTGTGGCAATGGAAATACACGGGAACCTTCTGCTGTCGGCACACCGACAGCACCGAAGTGGAAAAAAGCGGGAATAGATTGTGCACATGGACGACAGCGGGGGATTGCCTGGACAAAAATGCTTCCATTTCGCGGGCAGATCGGGATGAATAAATGCTTTCCTTGAAAGCCGAGATTTTTCCGGAAAGTGTCATTTTTATTTGCCGGCTGTCCTTGGTCAAGCGGAGAACTTCATGGCCCTGATCCTGAAGAATTTCGCAGGTGCGGGTAAAAACGACCTCGTCACCCCCGCCCTTCATTTTAAAATTATGCAATTGCAGTATTTTCATTAACAGGATCAATTTATCCAATTTGTTGAAAGATTTCAATACCAGGATTGATCGGGCAGCTTTTTTTAAGGGCAATTGAAATAAACCGGCTTCTTCCCTATAATTAAAGGCAAATTAAAATGTTGACACATGAATGTATTTTTATATCGACCAAGAGGGTTGGCCGGACATACCTGATCCTGCTGTCTGGAACAGATACCGAATCAGTGTTCAACGGATGAAATCTCAATTCCTGGGCCATTCCCTGAAGGTCTATGCGACGCAATTGGTTCAGACAGTTTTACTGGTTTTAATCGCGATTGGCACTGCCCGGCTGCTCGGGCCGACGAACAAAGGAGTATTTTCCATCCTGGTTCTTATACCCATGATGGTCGTTTCCCTTGGCCGCTGCGGCCTGGGCAACGCGGTCATCTATTTCTGCGGCCGCAAGCCGGCAACGGCGGTCGTTTTCAACGGCTTCCTGCTGATCGGAATGATCGGCATGGTTTCCGCCCTGCTTTTGTTGCCGGCTGTTTTTGCATTCAAACATAACCTTCTGCGTGATATCCCCGTTACGGGATTGATCTGGACGATAGCGATGGTCCCGGTTTTTTACTTTTACGATTTTTTTGCCTCGAGTTTTGCGGCAGTCATGCAGATTCAACGCCGGAACCTGTTGGTTTTAATGTACCCGATTTGTCAGCTTATCCTGCTGGTCATGACCGTAGCGGTGCTGCGCAA
>SPCN01000033.1 GCA_004525465.1 Chrysiogenales bacterium
GTCCTTGACCTTGGCGTAGCTCAGAGTGCGGGTAGAAACTTCCAGGTTGCCTTCCATTTCGCGTGCTTCGCGCAGTTCCTGCCTGCGCTTGGACTCCTGGGCCAGTTTTTCCACCTTGCCGATGCGCAGGATATTGCCCTCCTGGACCATGTCCAGGCCATTTACTTTCAGGACCAGCTCCAGGGCCTGGTCCCAGGGGACCTGCACCAGTTCGCAGGTGAAGCGACCGGTTACATCGGGGTCAATGACCATGTTCAACCCGGTAATTTTGGAGATGAACTTTAGTATGTTGCTGATATCGGCATTCTTGAAGGAAAAATCATAGGGGTCTCCGGAAAACTGCGGCCGGCCTTCATCGACGGTTTTTTTCTGGAAATTGAGGTTTTGAACCTGTCCCGGTTCTTCCTGGACCGGGGCGTCCTCTTGCAGATTTGCAATCTCATTCTCGGCCTTGGATTTTTCCGGTCCGAAAAATTCCTTGCCGGCAGCCGCGGGCTTGGCTATGGATTCTGCCGCAGGGGTCAGCAGGATCTTGTCTGGCGCTTTGACGGTGGCCGCAGGTTCGGTTTTCAAGACCGGCTGGGCCGGCGTTGAGGAAAAGTCTGAAATATCCTGTTTCTGAGCCACAACCGGGATTGCCGGGCTCTGCTGCGAATTATCAAAAAATTCCACCTGCAGCAGGTTGCCTTTGGCCTGGACCGAAAAATGCTTCAGGTAGTTCAGATCAAAAACGATACGGAAGACTTCGGCTGAATTATTGCCGCCGCGAATGGCTTTGACATTCTGCAAATTTATTGTTTTAAGGATTTTTCTGGACTGGGCGTTCTTTAAGTCGATGGCCAGGCGCACCGGCTGCTGTTCGAGCGGTATGACGCGATATTCGGTTTGTTCCGACAAGACGAATTCGAAGCAAATATGGCCGGGTTCAGCAGAAGTCACTTTCACGTCCCTAACACTTACTGGGCCGGAACCCGCAGCAGCGGTCCGGACCGGAAGCGGATCCTGGGTGGTTTTTGGCCTGGGCTGCGGGTCGACAACGACGCTTTTCTCTTTTGCTGTGGCCAGCCCCTTAAGCACGGGGAATTCGATATACAAACCGGTCTGGTTGGTGAATACACGGTAATTTACATCGCTTTTCAAAGTGATCTCAACGTCGGTGAAGTCAGTGGAATTTTTGATGCTCAGGTCCTGAATCACAGGCGAATCGAAGGTGAGGTAATTGTTTTCCACCTTGAAATCGACATCTTTGATACGCATGACCAGGCGATTGAGGTTGTCTTTCTGAGGATAGAAAATATCGGGAATTGGGAGAATCTTGTCGGTTTGCATGTGCAGTTGCACGAAATCTTCGCCGGGGAAATATTCAATTTTGTTGATGGTCACCTTGGCGTCGAGCCCCAGGCCGCATATTAAAAAGAAAACTATCAACAAAATTCTAGTTGTAGCTTTTTTCATTTTCTTTCTTCCTCCTCTTCAGGATTTAATGTCTTTATAAGAATGCGTTCTTTCTGTCCGGCCAGGGCCAAGGTTAAGCTTTTTTTGAAACTGACGGAATTTCTGTCCATGGCCACGACTTCCCCGTCATAGACCTTGTCGCCGATGCTAACGATATAGGGCCTGGTATCTGGACCTTTCAGCAATGCCTTGAAAGACCCTTGAGCAAAAACGATGCCCTCGAGTTCCAGTTCATCGATCATCAGTCCGGCGATGCCCTCTATGGCCTCGCGGTTTTCCTTGACACTCTTGCCCTGCAGCAGGTTCCAGAAAGGATCACGGCGGCCTTCTGGATTGTAGACAAACTCTCCGGGCATAACGCTGATCTCGGCTGTCTCTTCATCAGTCGCTTCCGCTAAGTCCATTGGGATTTCCTGGGCTTGCACAAATAAGGGAAATAATAAAATTAAGAGAACCAATATGGGTTTCATTTAAAAATCTCCTGGTTTCAGCCCCGCATCCGGTTCGGCAGGCCTGCGGGCCGGGGCGCGCTTGGGGACGGCCTGCCTGATTTTGCCTCCTTCGCGATAGATATAGGTTGTGGCGGTAAAATTGGCCTGGATCGTATAATCATAACTCAGAGAACGCAGGGGAGTGATATTCAGCCCGTCAATGGTGAATATTTTTTTCAGGCGCGCAACCTGATCGAAAAATATGCCCAAATTGTGATAGTTGCCTTCCAGGCTGATGGCGATCGGCCATTCCAGATAGATTTCACGGTTGGTTTCCTTATTGAAATTGAAGGTCGAGGTTTTCAGGCGGGCATTGGAGGCGATGGCCTGGATCTTGCGTAGAATCTGACTCACTTCCTTCTTCTCCGGCAGAATACCCTTCAAGGCTTCCAGGGTCCCCTCATTGTGTGCTTTTTCTGTTTTTAATTTTTCCAATTTACTTTCATTTTTTTCCGCTTTGCGGATTTCATCCTCAAGTCTTTCGCTTTGAACTACGATGGACGCGATCTCGTCCTGGGTGGGTGAATAAATGACGAAATAAAAAATACCGAACAGGACGACACCTACAATCAGAAAAACCAGAAATTGTCCATACCAAGGTAAATTTTGAATTTCCATTTTAAACCACCTTATTGAGATCAGACTGACGGATAAACTGACATTCGATCCGAAATTCAAAAATATCGATACCGGCTTCCTTTTTTCTTGTAGTCGTTTTCAACTGGACATTGACAAACGAATTCGAATTCTGCAGATTGTTGATCAGATCCGCGATCAAGTTGTTGGAAAGCGCTTTGCCGCTGATAGCCACCGACCCATTCTTGAAATTCAAATTAGTCAGCCAAACCCATTCGGGCAGACTTCTGGACATTTTGTCCATCATGAAAACCACATCTTTTTGCCGCAGTTTCAGGTCGGTGATGATTTTTATTTTGTTGTCCAATTCCAATTTGATTTTCTCAATTTCAGCCAGCTCCTTCAATACTTTTTCAAGTTCCGCCTTTCTGAGGGTCCGTTCGGCCAACAGTTTTGTTTCAGAAGACAGTTCGCTTGATTGCAGGAAGTACAGCAAACCGATGCCGCAAACCGTGATGGCAATGGCGGCGATCAGCGCCGGCAGGCTCAACTGGCTCGGCTTTGCCTCTTCGGTCAAGCTGATGGTCGTCCCTCCAGCGGCCACCTCTTTTTTTTCCGGTTTTAATAAATTGATTTTGATCATTGCGAATCCCCTACGGCCCTCAGGGCCAGGCCTACGGCAACCGTAAACAACGGAGCCATGTCCTTGATAAAGTTCAGATCAAACTTTTTGTAATTGATGTCGATATTGTTGAAGGGATTAACCACTTCAACCGGGATATCAAATTCCTGAGAGAAATAGTCGGTGATCGCTTCCAGGTTGGCACTGCCGCCACAGAGCAGGATGTTGTCGATCCGGCCTTCTGTGGTATTGGAGCGGTAAAATTCAAACGTCTTTTTGATTTCGTTGCGCAGGTCGTTCAGCACAATGTTGATGATCGGTTTAACAGCAGCGGCCGAGATTCCCTCCACGGCACGGCCTTTTTTGACCGCTTCGGCCTTTTCATACTTGAGATTCAATTCTTTTTGCAGCAGGTCGGTGAACTGGTTGCCGCCGAAAGCGATATCCCGGACAAATACAGGGTGGCCGGCCTTGGAAATGATCACATTGGAGATCGATGCCCCAATATTGATTATGGCCAGGACCTTGTCGCGGTACAGTTCATAATTGAGCAGCACGCTATTCAGGGCAGCAAAAGAATCCAGGTCAACGATATTGGCTACCTTGGTGGCGCTGGTGATCACGTTGAGATAATCATTCATTTTTTCCTTTCTTACCGCCGACAAAATAACTCCCACCCGGTCAGGAGGGGAATCGGGAGATTCGATTACTTCATAGTCAATGTTAACCTCATCGGGAGTGAAGGGGATGTGCGGCCGGGCTTCCCACAGGATGTGCTCGTGCATTTCATCGGGATTCAGGCGCTGTACTTCGATCTTCTTGACAATAACCGAACTTCCCGACACGGAAAATGCGATACGGTTGGTTTTGGCCTTGCTGTCGTAAAATACATGTTGAATGGCCTCGGCCACAGCCGTCGAATCCATTATGCTTCCTTCTACGATGGATTGATAGGGAACAGGTTCATAGCCGAGAGAGACAAGTTCATAGCGTGTTTCGTTTCCTTTTCTTTTCGCCTTCAACTCCACCAGTTTCAAAGCAAATGAACCTATGTCAAGTCCAACGATTGGTTTGGATTTTTTAAAACCGATTAGAGGCATGACACTCTCCACTGTATGTAATTTTCATACTAAGATTTTATTAACATATTGAAAATAAAATGTCAAGTTTTTTTTGTTTTTTTTATAGATTTATCGGGGATATGGAAATGTTGACACTCGGACATCCAAAACAGGCTTGCCTTATGGAGTTTTTTTTCTGTCAAATGCCTATATTGCTTGGTTATTAGAATTTCATTGAAACAGTGTTTTTTTTGGGTTTTTTGCCTGATTTTCTTTTCCCCAAGCGGCTGAAGGGGATATTCAGGGATTTTTTTCGATATCGGCCAGATTTTCAATATTCACGACCGGGATATCACGTTGCTTGTCCCGGGCGGCGCGCTTGAGCAGCCCGGCCAGCACTTTGCCGCTGCCTATCTCAGCGAATCTGGCGACTCCTGGATCAAGGAGCAGCGACTCCATGGTTTCATGCCAGCGGACCGGACGTGAAACCTGCATCTTTAAACCAGCGCGGGCGTCTGCCCCACTTCTGACCTTTTGCACCTGCCAATTGTTAATGACCGGGAATCTGGGATCGGCAAAAACCACGCGGTCGAGGTCCAGGGCCAATTTCTCCTCAGCCGGGAGCATCAGCTCCGAATGAAAAGGAGCGGAAACCGGCAAAAAGACCGCTTTTACCCCCAGGCGTCGCGCCGCATCCTCTACCGCCCCTTTTTCACCCGAGATCACAACCTGGCTGGCACTGTTCCAGTTGGCCAGGTTGACAACCCGCCTTACCCCTTCGGGGTCGGCGGGCAAGCCGGCATTCTCATCGTTCACCACAGCAACGGTACGGCGGACATTCTCTATATCTGCGCCGATCAGGGCGGCCATGGCCCCTTTGCCGACTGGCACTGCCTCCTGCATGTATTTGCCCCGTTTGTGAACCAGAGTAAGCCCATCTTCATAAGTGAACACCCCGGCGCAAAGCAGGGCCGAATACTCTCCCAGACTGTGCCCGGCCGCCAGCAGCGGTTCCTTTTGCCAAAGTGAATAAAGAATGTAGGAAACCGTGAGCAGGGCCGGCTGGGTATTGCAGGTCAGTTTCAGTTCCTCTTCCGGACCCGAAAAACAAATACGTGATAAATAATATCCCAGGATCTCATCGGCCTGCTTGAAGGTTTTTTTGGCGAATTCACTTTTCTCGAAAAGGTCCAGCCCCATGCCAACAGCCTGCGAACCCTGACCGGGAAATAAAAAGGCGCTGTCGTTCATTTTTTATCCTCCTCAGATTCGATCATTTTCAGTTGCAGTCTGCAAAAACCTCCCTGGCCTTTGCTGTTGCGCACCCCCATCCATAATTCGTCGGCAAGCAGAGCCCGGTCCGCCTGGCGCAACCGTACCCGGCGAAAAATTTCCCTGATCATGAATCCTTTCCAAAGCGGAACGTCGGGATAAGATTCCCCGCATATCTCCATCTCTTCGGAATTATTGGCGGCAATACGGAAGTGCAGTCGCAAAGGGTATTTTTGCTTTACCGTGACCTTCGACCTGACAATCTTTTCCAGCAGCACCGCTACCCGGTTCAGGCTGTCGGAAAAATCAAGCTCATCGCCCGTCCACTCGGCGGGAAACGGGCCGAATGGAGCACTGGCCTGGCCGGGGGTGAAACTATGGTTAAGCAGTTTCAGTAATACAGCCAGTGTGGGAAAGATCTTGAAATAGATGCCGATTTGAGCAGGGTGGTATTTGTAACGCGGTTCCAGGCCGACAGTGAAATTGTTGTAATAGCCTTGGCCGTCCCTTTCAAAGGCAAATGCCTCCGGACCGGTAGTTGTCAGCTGGTGGGGGAATTTTTTTATTGTTTTCACTCGCTCGGAAAATTCAGGTGTCTGCTTCTGCCACTGAAGCAAGAGTTGATCGATAAAAATCTTTCCGTCATCTTCGTCCTGATCGACACTGAGCAGGGCCAGGGTTTTGCCGGAGAAACCAAGCGTCCTGATGATGTAAGCTGAGCGGGGAATGCCGGCATAGGTAAAGACGGCGGCGCCGTCGGGCCCCGGGCAAACCTTCAGGTCGATCGCTGCCGAGGCATCATAATAAACGCGGATGGGAATGACCAATAGCAGGCGCGAAATCGCGCTGCCGCAGATCTGGTACTCCAAGCGGTAGGTCAGGCATCGATTGGGGAACAACGCCGAGGTCAGCATGAAAATCGAAATGACCATAAATATTTTTTTCATTTTTTAAAGGCGCGCAGAGTTTCGGTAATCTGCTTGTCGCTCAACCCCTCCGGTTCCAGGCCTATGGATTTCAACTGCATATAAAGAGCAGCCGCTTTCTCCACGATTTCAATCCGGTCCAGAGCCTGGCTCAGGTTTTTTCCCGAGGCGATGACGCCATGCTTGTCCCAAAGGGCCAGACGGAATTTCTTCAACTTCTCTTTGCTGGCCTTGGCCAGGATTTTGGAGCCGGTAACAGCGTAGGGGATCAACCCGAGCATTTCCGGGACGAACAGACGCGTCTCGTGCTGCAGGCGGAAAATCCTCTCATTGATTTCTTTTTCAGAGTTGAAAATATGACTCAGAGCGATCAGGCTGAGCGGATGACAATGAACCACGGCCCGTTCGCCGCTGCGGTTCTCCTTGAAAAGAGAATGCAGGCCGGCATGGGTGGCCCACTCGCTACTTAATTTCTCGGAGCCGTCAATTATCCAAAAACGCCTGTTGTCAATGATTTGGATCAGGCAAAGACCCGTCTCAGGTTCGGCGGCGATTTCGCGCATGCGGCTGCCGCTGGCGGTAACCAGGAAGCAATCTCCGATCAGATCCGTCATGTCCACTGAGGATTCCATGATTTTGTCAGGCTCGGGTCTAAGTTTGTCAAGGGCGAAGGGAGCGGCCAAGCGCAGGGAAATGTTGCCGGCACTGGCTTCAGCCCAGCCTTTGATGAACAGGACCTCGGCTACTCGGCGGAACTCCCGCGTCTCCTCCAGCAAGGCGATCATCGTTGCTCCTGGCTGGCAGTGTAGCGTTTTTTAAAACAGCAGTCAAGATGGCCGGCGGATCGACCATTGGTGCGGTTGTACCGTCCGGACTGGAAATGCAAACGGTCGATGTCGGCAAAACCATGCTGGCCATGCGTTCGATCCGGGAAACGGCCGGCACAGCCGATCACCTGTACATGATCCGCGTCTTTGCAGAATTTTTTCGGGATTGAGGAGCTTTCAGCGATAGAAATGAACCAGGACATAATTGGCCCAAAGGAAGGGATGGGCCAATGAGAGCCGGATACTGTCCCGGATGGGAATGGTTTTGTCGAAAAGAATCAATTTGGCCTTTCTTAAGGCCGCGGCGCAAGCCCCGCTCTGCAGGTATTCCCCGTAGAATAACGGCACGATCAGGGAGCTGAATTCATCCACAGGCCAGAGGCTGGCTATCAGATCCCGCACCCCGGATTGGCGAAAAGCGGCCGTCATGCCGCTTAACGACTTGAGGCCCAGTAAATTTTTTTCCGAAGTTTCGCAGGCGCTGAGGATTACCAGTTCAGCCTGCAGACGCAGTTTGAGAATCTGTTTGGCCTGGCACATAGACGGGGATGTGGCGGTCGAGGAAAACAGAAAAGCCGAGCAGGACGGATCCTCATGGTTTGTAAAAAAGTGGGTAGCGATATGGATAAGCCTGGCCTGGGGCGCGAAGCGGACAAAATTGGCATGATTGAAACTGGCGCCCAGGAATATGCGCCGCCGCGAAACGGCAAACATTTTTTCCAGGTTCAGTATCTCCAGGCGCGTTGAAGGGATTTCGGCTATGGAACTGACACTTGCCTGGTTCGGGAAATGTGCGTTTTCCGGTGCCTGCGTGATAAGCGGCTGGCCGAAAGCGGCCAGAGTGAGCGGATGACTCTTGGGGCCAGGGAATTTCCGTAAAAAATCGGCAAGGGAAAGATAATACGAAACCGTGTACTTTTGAATTACATAATCGGCTGCCTGGTACTCAGAAAACAAAACATCGTCCTGCTGGAAGTTTTTGTTAAAACCCATAACCAGGGCTTCAAAAGGCAGCTTGAAAAGTTCCTGGTCGGGAATGATGAAAAGCTCGTCGCAATGAGGAAAACGCTCGACCGCCTTTTTCAGGAAAATATTGTAAAGCCGTTGCGCCAGTTCCATGTCAAAATGAATGCGCAGATAATCGACCCTGCCGCTGGCTAAATCCTCCAGCGGTTCGGAAAGCCGGTCGATCATTTGCACGGCATGCGCCGTACTGGCCGGGAGAAATTCATATCCGGCCGCGCCGGCACCGATGAAAAATACCAGTATGCGGTTTTCAAGTAAAGCGTACTTCAGCAGCACCTGCCTGGCCTCTAGTTGTTTTTGCACCCGGCCGATCTCCCAACCATCAGGCGGATACAGTACCGCCTTGAGCGCCGGCACCTGAACACGGTCTGCCCTGCGTAAATATTCCATTGCCAGCAGGGATAGATTCCATTCACTTTTTTTGGGCGGGTAAGTATCGCTACGCAGATGACTACAGAGCAGGGCGCTAGCTTTCAGCAGTTTTTGTTCGGCTGCCAGCGATTGCCTTTGTTTACCCCAGGTCATTTCCCAAAGCGGATGGGACCTGATCTCGCTGAAAAAAAACGCTGCCTGCAAAAATCGACTCTCGCGGCGCAGTTCAAAGCCGCTGAGCAAGCGGCAGATGATTTCGGAAAAATCTTTCTTCAACCGCGGCAAGCCCTTTCCGTGAATAGCAGGCTCTGAGGCCGGCAGCGACCACATCAACAAAAGGAAAAGCCAGGCCAGACCTATCTTTTTCATCGGCAAAAATTATAGGCCATAACTTTTTTTTTTGCAATCGGTTGTTATATTTGAGATATTGGTTTATTATCTTTATGTATTCTGAGGGTGGCAACAATGAAAATATGGTCGTTTTTTCTGATGCCGGCCTTGATTCTTGTGCAGGCCGTAGAAGTGCCGGATTTCAAAATCAGAGACATCCTGGTGCTTCAGGACGGCTTCATTGCCTTGAAAATTGAAAATTCTTCCAGCCAGGATTACCAATTTCCTCTGCAAATCCGGGAAAAGATTTTTCTGAAGCTGGCGATCAATAGCGTAAAACGGGCCGAATATAAGATCAAAGCCATTGACCCCACCATTTTTTTAAAAAACAGTTTTATTATATTCAAGACCAATTTCAGGGCCGGTAAGGCGCTGAAGATCAGGGTGGATGTGAACGTGGAAAAAGCAATCCCCGAATCCGATTTCAGCAACAATTTTCTGGAAAAGGATTTGCATCCTCTACCCTGAAAGATGGACGGCGCCGACTTTTTTGAAAAATTGCTCAACCATGACCCGCAAGCGCAAAAAAAACTGATCGAAACATTCAACCCGCGCATTTTTTTGTATTTTCGCAACCGCATCAAGGGCGAGAATAATTATGAAGACTTGGTTCAAGAGGTTTTCAGCGCATTTTTCCGCGGACTTGACCAGGGCAAGATGACGAGCGTAGTTTGGATCGCACCATTCCTGTTCGGCATCGCTAAGCGGGTGCTTTACAATTATTTCTACAAGCAGAGAAAAAACAATGAAATCCAGCAAAAAGTCAGCTTGGTCTGCGAAGTGACTTGCGATTTCACCGAAGCCGAAAGGATGGAAAATCAGAAGCTGAGCCAGGTTTTGAACCTGCTGATCAAGGATCTGCCGCAAATAGACCGGCTCATTCTGAATGCCTTCTACCTGCAGGAAAAGAAAATCACTGAAATATCAAACATGATTAACCGTTCCAACCATTACATCAGTGTCCGCAAACAGCGGGCCATAAAAAAAATAAAAAACGAGATTTTTCGCAAAAAGTTATATTAAGGTGATGAGGGCAACATGAGATGCAATGAATTTCAAAACCTGATTGATGCCTATTTGCAAGAAACAATAGATGAACCCCGGCGCGAAAATTTTGAAGAGCATTTTTTCCAATGCCGAAAGTGCTTTCTCGGGTTGAAACTGAATGAAGCACTGCAAAATAAAGATGTCCGTATTACCCTGGAGGAAAAGCCGCGGGTCTTTGTCCTGAAACTTTTCAAACCACTACTGGTCATGTCTTCACTTTTCCTGCTCATCCTGTTTTCCGTCCTGCTGGTGCAGCAGAAACGGCAAACCCGCCTGCTTCTGGAAATTTCGGCATTTGAAATCCCCCCATACCACCAGGGCGAACTGAGGAGTATTCCGGAAAACGGTGCGGCCATTGAGGCAAAGTTTTCACAGGCCATGAAATATCTCCAAGAAAGAAAGTTCCGCCCGGCCCTGAACCTGCTTGAAGGCCCCCTCATGGAGGAAGCCGCCTATCCCAAGATCGAATTCTTCCGCGCCATTTGCTATCTTGGCGAGGACGAAGCGGAAAAAGCCGGTGAAATATTCGATGCCATTATCCGCGCCATGGATCCAGCCTATTTTGACGACGCGCTTTATTACAAGGGTTTCGTCCTGCTGCGTCAGGGTCAAAAGCAAGCAGCCAGAGATCAATTCGAAAAACTGGCCGGAATGCTCAGCCCCATGTCCATGAAAGCCGGCGCCATGGTACAAAAAATAGAAGCAATCGAATAAATTCTCCTGAGCATCCCTGCTTTCATTGGACAACCTCTTTCATTCACTCGGAATTCCGGCGTTTTCGCCTCGCCTTGGTTCAGGAGAGGATGTGAAAGGCAAAAGTAAGAAAAACCGGCAATTTTTCGATCCTTCTTGACGCAATACGCATCACTCATTACCCATCACGCATTACGAACATTGGGGGTGGCGCAGTTTGATTAATTGGTATTTCGCTGAATTAATCTTTACGGCTGTGAACTCCCGGTCCTCCTTTCGATTTCCTCGAAGTAAGTGAAAAATCTGCCGGTAAATTGATAAATCCGGCTGGGAATGCTATAATCATGCCAACCTGACATAGGAGTGCAGCCCCCATGGTCGAAAAAACAGTATTACCCTGCGGCCTGACCGTTATATCGGAAAATTTTCCCGAATTTCCTTCTTTTGCGCTCAGCTACTCACTGAAAAGCGGCTCCCGAGCCGAAACTGCCGACAGCAACGGCGTACACCACCTGATCGAGCACATGCTATTCAAAGGCAGCCGCCGCCATGATCTGAAGCAGATCGCCGACATTTCCGACCGGTTGGGGGGACGGCTTAACGCTTTCACCAGCAAGGAGATCACCCAGTATTACATCAAGTCAATCGATGAAAAACTGAACGAATCCTTCGCCCTGCTGTCTGATATCGTGTTCCATTCCACTTTTCCCGAGGATGAGTTCGTCAAGGAAAAAAACGTTATCATTCAAGAAATAAAGGAAGCCGACGACAACCCGGAAACCAATGCTTTCGAGACGTTTTATGAAAAGATATACGCCGGCAACGCCCTGGGCTATCCGATCGGCGGCAGGGAAAAGCATGTCGCCGGGCTAAACCGCGGCCAGGTCTTCACTTTTTACCGGGAGCATTACATCCCGGAGAACATGCTGCTGTCCGCCGCCGGCAATATCCGTCACAGGGAACTGGTGGCCCTGGCCAGTGATTTTTTTGCAGCGTACCCCCCCCGTACTCCGCGGCAGTTCAAATTTCCCCGCGCCCGCTTCCGTCCGCGCCGGTTTCATAAAAAAAACAAGACCCTGAACCAGTGCTACGTACTGACTGCCTTGGACAGCATTTCCCTGGTATCTCACCTGCGCCATCCGATCATGATCATGAACGATATCCTGGGCGGAGGGATGAGCTCACGGCTTTTTCAAAGCATCAGGGAAGAAAAAGGTTTGGCTTACACCGTCAGCTCTTTTATCGACTCCTACCAGGAATGCGGCGTTCAACTCATTTATGCCGTTATCGAGCCCGATAAGGTCAGCGCCTACCTAGAAGCAGTGCGCAGTGAAATCGGGCGCTTAAAAAAAAAAGGCATCAGCGACGAAGAACTGGAGAGGGCCAAGGACCACATCAAGTCATCCATCATCCTCAGCCTGGAAAATAATGTGGCCAAGATGCGTTTCAACACCGGCCAGGAGTTGTATTTCGGCAAGGAACAGAAAGTCGCCGACATCATCTCCGAGATCAATGCCACGACCAGCCAGGATATCAACGGTTTCTGCGGGAAATATCTTGATCTGGACCAGGCGGCGCTGCTCACCTACGGCCGCTGCCCCAAAAACCAGGACTGGAAAGTCGAAGAATGATCAGGCCGAGCCAGTCTGCAATCGAATCACAAATCAAGGCTGTTTTTATTGACATGGACGGGAAAGTATGATATTAAGTTTGACTTGTCAACGAATACTAGGATAAGGGTAAAAATGATAATAAACGTAAATAAAATCTCTGATAGAGGCTACGCACTAACCGACACCATAGAGATCGACAGCACCCATTTGCTCGAGGACGAAAGTTTTTTTCTCGAAGGGATCGAGTACCAGATATTTTTAAAGCGGCAAAACCAGCGCGTTCAGGCCCAGGGTAAAATCAAGACTGCCATCTCTTTGATTTGCGTCAGCTGCCTGGAACAATTCGACTTGAAAATCAATTCCCGTTTCGACATTATCCTTTTCCCCAGTGAAATGGTGGATCAACGCAACACCGCCCTGGATGAGGAGGAATTGGAATATATTTTTTATGAAAACGACCAGATCGACCTGGAAAAGATACTGATCGAACAGGTTAATCTGTTCACTCCCTTCAAACCAGTCTGTAAAGCCGAATGCAAAGGGATCTGCTCCAGTTGCGGCACCAACCTGAACCACAGTCCCTGCCAATGCGAACAGAATAAAAACGAAATAAAATTCTTGTTTGAAAAAGTAAAGAGGTGACAGATGCCCCAACCTAAAAGAAGACATTCCCATTCCAGAAAAAATAAAAGAAGGTCTCACGATGCCCTGAAAGTGGAAGGTTTGTCCATTTGCCCCAAGTGCAATGAACCCAAGCTCCCCCACCGTCTGTGCGGCAACTGCGGCTATTACCAGGGCAAGCAGATAATCAAAGGCAGCGAAGCCTGATTGAAATGGAACCTGTCAAGATTGCCGTTGACGCCATGGGCGGCGACCACGCCCCAGGCATCGTCATCGAGGGAGTGGTAGATTACATCCGCGAGAACAGCCATAATGACGATTTCCGGATCATCCTGGTCGGCAAGGAAAAAGAGATCCAGAAAGAATTGAAAAAATACAAGAATTTCCGCCAGGACCGCCTGGAGATCGTCGATGCCCTGGAAGAGATCTCCATGAAAGAACATTTCCTCTCCTACTGGCGGAAGCGCGAAGAGACATCGATCAAGAAGGCAATCGACCTGGTGAGAAACAATAAAGCCAAAGCCATGGTTTCGGCCGGCAACACCGGAGCCGTCATGGCCATGGCCAAAACCATTCTTGGTGCAATGAAAAACATCGACCGCCCGGCTCTGGCCATCATGATCCCCACCCTGAAAGGTAATTCGCTCCTGGTCGACGTCGGCGCCAACAACGATTCCAAGCCCCACAACCTGGTACAGTTCGCCCTGATGGGCAAGGTGTACCTGGAAAGCATTTACGGCATCGAGAATCCGCGCATCGCCCTGATGAACATCGGTGA
>SPCN01000028.1 GCA_004525465.1 Chrysiogenales bacterium
CCAGCCCGGCGCAGGGTCACGATCTCGGCATGGGCGCTGGGATCGCTGTTCCCGATCGGCGCGTTGCCGCCGCGGCCAATGACCCGGCCTTCGCGCACCACAACAGCGCCCACAGGCACCTCGCCGCGTTTTTCAGCGGCAGCGGCCTGGGCCAGGGCTTTTTTCATGAAATAAGCGGCATTTTTTTCCATGGTATTTGCAGCAGAAATTGAAAAAAACGCACCTGGAGGGATTCGAACCCCCAACCCTTTGATCCGTAGTCAAAAGCTCTATCCATTGAGCTACAGGTGCATCAGGGACGTATATTACCATAAAAATCGGCATACGGCAAACGGTTGACGGTGTACGTTCAAGGTGAAGAACGGAAGACTAAAATTCCAAATAGCAAATCCCGAATTCCAATAAAATTCCAAGTTCCAAATTCCAATGACCAAAACGAAAGCCCCTTCAAAACGCCTTTATACTAAAACTCACCCCTCCCCCCTCTCTTGCGAAGAGAGGGGGCGAAGCCCTACCCCCCTTCTCTTTGTGAAGAGAAGGAGCGCATCGCCATGCCGAGGCTTTGTGAGGCATTTGGCGATGCCATCCCGCAAAGCGGGAGGCTGGGGGATGAGTTGATCGTTCATTCGATCGATCATTCTCCTTTTTTGGGTCATTCGGTCATTGGGGCTTGGTACTTATTTGGTGCTTGGGATTTGGATTTTTTTTCCGTCAACCGTACGCCGTATGCCTTACGCCGATTACCCGCTCCCAAAGCTAATGGCACAGCACTTGAAAAACGTGGCCGAATCCTATAAAATATTCGCTAACCAACCTCAAATGGAAGCGATCAAGCGTTTTTTCAGCGGATTCCTGAACCGGCACCAGGACAAGCTCTGGTGGTTTCACAGTTCCTACTCCCTGCTCCTGGGTATTGGCGTGATGTGGCTGGGCACCAAAAATTTCACCTACCTGCGCCTGGCTGTTTTCCACATCGCTTTTATCTGGCTGAGCAGCCTGGCCCTGCCCTGGATCGCGGATATTCGCCGCCTTCCCGAGCACTGGCGCCGACGCCTGCGCTTGCTGATCAACTATTTCCAGCGCAATTTTTACCAGCAGTTGCTGTTTTTCATTCTGCCCATCTATTATTTAAGCGCCACCTGGGGAGCAAGCAACATGCTGTTCGTGTTGCTGCTGGCCGTTTCAGCGCTGCTGGCCACCATGGATATTGTTTACGACCGCTACCTGACCGTAAAAAAATGGCTGCCGGCCGTGTTTTTCGCCTTCAACCTGTTTGCCTGCATCAATGTCATGCTGCCCGTGGTGTGGAATTTCAGGAATTTCTTCGCCCTGCGCCTGAGCGCCCTGTTGGCCCTGGTCGGATTCGCTTCCTTCAGCTTGGCCCAGCGCGGAGTGAAAACCCGCGACCGGCTGCTCAGTATTGTGGCCGCCGCACTGTTATTGGCAGGGATAAGCGAGTTCGGCCGGCCGCTGATCCCGCCGGCGCCGCTGCGTCTCCTTGAAAGCGGCTTCGCCCTGGGTTGGGACATTCAGAACAACCGACTCAGCGAACGTTTGAGCGAACTTCCCGGCGGCGGCACCATAAAGATATTCGCCCTGAGCGCCATCGCGGCCCCGCTCGGCTTGAAGGACCGGGTCAGCCACCGCTGGTATCTGGATGGACAAATGGTTTATGCTTCGCCTTTGATCAATCTCAGCGGCGGCCGCAAAAACGGATTCCGCCTCTGGACTTTCCGCACCTTTAAAAATATCAGCAGCGCTTCGATCCTGCGCGTCGACGTACGCACCGCCGCCGGCCAGTTGATCGGCCGCTTCCGCCTGCGTGCGGGCAAAGGCCGTCCGAGTCAGTAGGTCAGGAACTAAAGATCACTTGCTTTCGGCAGCCAGGGTCAGTTGGCACCAAAAGACATGGTGCTTAGGCCCGCGCTGACTGGGCAGACCGCCGCTGTCGCGCTGGCCCATGCCTTCGGGATCGAGGTCCGGGGCTTCAGGCAGGCCGCCGCCTTCTCCGCCATCGTAACCGCCGCGCTGCAGCAGCTGCCGGCGCATTTCCTTGGTGGTTCCACCCCAATCGAATCCAACTGTCACCGTCTTGCCCGGGGCAAGATTGAGCCCGTTGAGCGGAGTGATGGGGATCCTGAACTCAAAAGCCAGCCGCCCGGACGAGGCCTGGGAAGTGAATTCCGGCAGCGGCGCTTGCTTGAAGATCATGTCGGTCTGGTCATTATTGTCGCCGTCAACCGCCATAAACTGGTTGATGATGTAAGCTGGTTTGGCCAGCATTTCCTTTTTCTTTTCCTCGGTCAAGGGACCGCTTTTCTTTTCCATCACGGCGATCAGTTCGGCGCTGGCAAGCGTTTTTTTCTCAAAGCGCAAACCCAGATTCTTTTTCTTTTTGCCCTGGTCATTGAACCAGATGGTAAACCCGGTCCGGGCCAGGGAGCTCAGGTATTTCTGCTCTTTGAAAATGAAGATCAAGTGCAGATTGTCCGCATCATTGCAGAAGGCATAATCGACCTGCACCGATTTTTCCGAATGGAACAACGGCGCCATCCAGTCGCCGATATCGCCATCGACCTGGATAGGCGTTGTCTGCCAGCGGCTTTCAACCGACAAGGTTTTGGCCGCGGCAACGAACGAAAAAATCCCCAGCAGCAGCCAGAAAACATATTTCACTCTAGCCATTTCGACCTCCACATGAGAACCGATTGTAGCACAAAAACCAGGGACAGGCCAAGCCCGGCGATTGACCGCTGAGATTTTTTTTGCTACTATTGAAACCCCATGAAAAAGAAATTATTATTTACCGTCTGCCTGCTGTTCGCGTTGCTGCGCCCTGTCTGGCCCCAGCTTGGCGGCCAGGAAGCGGTGCAGCCGCGGATTATCGCCCGGGTCGCGCCGGCATCAGGTACCGTCGTTTTCCACTTCCAGGTCCCGGCCGGCTATCACATCACCGACCTGAAAAACAATTTTTTCGCAATCACACTCAAAAAAAATGATTTCGTCGCCGTGCTCAAAACCATATTTCCGGCCGGCGTCCCTTTCGGCGACGAAAACGTCTTCAAGGGAGAGTTCAGCGTCCGCGTTCTTCTGAAAAAACTAAACCCCATTAAAAATCCGCTCAAGCTTGATTTTGATGTCTCGTTTCAAATTTGCCAGGAATATCCGGAAGAGCTGTGCTATCCTCCGGACCAGAGCCGGGTTCAGGTCGGTGTCGGGCCCGATTTCAACAGCGCTTTAGATCCAGCCACCGCTCACAAAAACAAACCGCTGTCGCGCCGCTTGGAAGATCTCATCCGCGGCCAGTTCAGCCAGGCATCCTTGCTGCTGTTCATCCTGGTTTTCGCGGCCGGTTTCCTGGCCAGCCTTACGCCTTGTGTCTACCCGGTCATCCCCATCATCATGGGCTACGTGGGCGGCCGCAGCGGCGGGCGAAAATTGAAAGGTTTCACCCTCTCCCTGTTCTTCGTCCTGGGATTGTCCCTTGTCTATTCGCTCCTGGGAGTGGTCGCCGCCAAGACCGGTTCGCTGATCGGCATCTCTTTTCAAAACCCCATTGTGGTCACGGCCATCGCCGCCATTTTCATTATCATGGGACTGAGCCTGGCCGGGCTGTTTTCCATCCCGGTACCGGCCTGGATATCGTCCAAGGTGTCCGGTAGCCACAAAAGCGACATTGCCGGCGCCCTGATCGTCGGCGGGATTTCCGCCGTCATCGCCGCCCCCTGTGTCGGCCCGGTGCTCATCGCTTTGCTCTCCTGGATAAGCCAGTCGGGGAATGTCTTTCTCGGTTTCTGGCTGACTTTCGTTTTCTCCCTGGGCCTGAGCGTCATTTTTCTTGTGGCCGGAACATTTTCCGGGGCCATCGCCGCCCTGCCCCGCGGCGGCAAATGGATGAGCACCGTGAAATATTTTTTCTCGGCCCTGCTCATCGCCGGCGGCATCTTTTTCCTGGCCAACATTCTCAAGCCCTGGTTGACGCTGCTGCTTTGGGGAACTTATCTCATCGCCCTGGCCGTGGCCTTCGGCCTGTTCCGTCCCCAGGCTGAGGGAGGCATTGCCCAGGTCCTGGCCCGGACTGCCGTGGTCCTGGTTTTTTTGTGCGGCGCCGTCCTGTTTTACCAGGGACTTTCCCAACGATTCTTCCCCACCGCGGTCACAGGCGCTACGCAGGCAAAAGAAACGTTGCCCTGGCTTGACGATCTGTCCCAGGCCAAACAAAGGGCCCGACTGGAAAACAAACGGCTGTTGATCGACGCCTGGGCCGAATGGTGCGCGGCCTGCCGCGAATTGGACGAAAAGACCTTCAGCCACGACGATGTCCGCGCCGCCCTTGCCGATACCATTCTGGTCAAGCTGGACTTCACCCGCAAAAACGAAAAAAACGATCTTTTAAAAAAAGAACTGGGCATCATTGGCATGCCCACGGTCATCATTCTCGATGCCCTGGGAGTTGAAAGGGGGCGCTTTTCAGGTTTCCTCGGCCCTGAAGACTTCCTCGACCTGTTGCGCGGCTTCTGAAATTTATTCTAAAATCGAAAACCAAGACGGCCGCACAGGCGCAGACCGCCCAGGATGATAGCGGTTTCTTTTTCGGCGAAGCGGGCCGTGGTCCAGGCACCGGAATAAGAAACAGCCATCCCCAGAAAAATCTTTTCCCGCAGAAAATAGCGCAGGCCGGTTCCTGCCTCAAAGCCGAACGCCGATTTACTGGCCGTTTCGCCCATGGCTTTTTCCCTTAAGCCGGCCATGAGCAGGGCGGCGAACAGCTCGGCCTGCAGGCGGCGGCCGCGCCGGCTTTCCCAACCCGCCCCCAAAGTGAGGAAATTCTGGCTGGCCCTGGTTTTGTCTTCCAGGATGGGCACGCTGCCATTGGCGGAAAAGTAACTATATCCCAGCCATAAATAGAAATTTTCATGCAAATTATAACCGGCCCTGAGTTCCGGGCTGAATTGCACTTGACCGTATATATCGGTAAAGTTCTTGTCGCCAGGCAACACGGCCGCGACGCCGGCGCTGGCAAAAAACCGCTCGCCGGCAGCGGGCAATGACAGGAAAAATGACAGGAATAAAACGGTCATTATGATTTTTTTCATTTCAGCACCTCAAATGCTCTGTTCATTGGACAGGGCGATGACCTCGCCCTGGGCGTTCCGGGCCTGGATCACGTAGGTGTACGACACCGCATGGTCAAGGTATTTGTCATAGAAGGAATATCCGCCGTTCTGGATCTCGCCGGCGGCGATCTCCTTGCGAGACTCGTAGCTGCCGCTGAGGGTTTTGCGATAAACCGTGTAGGTCTCGCCGCTGATCACTGCCCCCGGATCTTTCTCTACGCTGAAATACACTTCCGCGAAATCCTTGTTCACCACCCAGACGCTGGCCTGCTGGCGTGAAACCGTCATGGTCAATATCAAACTCTGTGAAAGCGCGCGGGCCAGGTTTAAACGGGCCCCGGTTTTCATCTTGTTTTCCAGTGACCCCAGGCGGTCGGCGCCGGAATAGAGCCGGCTTATGCGTTTGGGAAGATCGTCGCTGGGAAATTGCACAGCCAGCAGGCCCAGGGCCCCGGATACGTGCGGGGCGGCCATGGAGGTGCCGTCAATGATCCCGTAATTCGCCGGGCGATTTACCAGGGTGACTTGATGAACGCCACGGGACCTGATCTGCAAACCGTCTGCCCGGGCCAGGGAAACAACCGGGATCCAGCTCCCGGCACTGCCCAAGGTCCCTGAAAAATTTCCCGACTCATTATTGTAGATGGCAACGGCCGCGGCCCCGGCGGCCTGGGCGTTGATCGTTTTTTCCTTGAAGGTGTTGTCGCCGCGCTCGATCAGGGCAATGTTGCCGTTAACGCCGGCCGGGAAATAACTCGCGCTCAATCCGCGGCCGCAGTCATAGAGGGGACGGGCCAGGCCCGATGAGGAAGTCATCCCGGAAAATTCCAGGGGATTGGCGTCGAAAACGTCACCCCCCGACTTCAGCCACGCTTCCAATCCCTTGCCGGTCGGCACCGTGGAGAGAATGCCCACCCCGGGGGCGGCCATGTCGACCGTGGTAGCGCCGTAATTAGAAAAAGAGGCGAGTTGGTCGTTGCTGTCGGTCGCGGCCACGGAAATGATATTGGGCAGGTCGTAGCCGGACGGATAAAAAGGGGTGGCATCGTTGTCCATGACATCATTACCCGCGGCACAGACCATGGCAATTCCCTGGCTGCCCGCAGCGGCGATGGCATCTTTCTGCAGCACATTTTCTCCGCCGCCTCCGAAGGAAGCGTTGATGGCCACCAGGTTGACACCATAATCCCGCTTCATTAAAATGGCATATTCGATAGCCTCGATGGAATCTGAATCGTAAATGTACATGTCGGGCCGGAAAGACTTCAAGGCCATGATGCGGACGTTCCAGGCAATGCCGCAGACACCGATGCCGTTGTTACCGGTCGCGGCCATGGTCCCGGCCACATGGGTGCCGTGGTTGTCGATATCCATGGGGTCGCTGTCGTTCTTGCCGAAACGGTCGGAGGCGAAGTCATAGCCATAGACATCATCGCGAAAGCCGTTGCCGTCGTCATCGATGCCGTTGCCAGGGATTTCACCGGGGTTGCGCCACATGTTGGCAGCCAGGTCTTCATGGCGGTAATCGACCCCGGTATCCAGAACGGCGAGCACCACGCCCGGGGAACCCACGGTTTTTTCCCAGGCCGCAGGAGCGTTGATCTTGCTCATGCCCCAGAGTTTTGCAAATTTGGGGTCATTTGGCAAACGCTGCAGGCGGCGGCGGTAATTGGGGGAAACGGCTTCCACTTGAGGGTTGGCCTGCAGGGCGGCCAGCAATTCCCGGGTAGAACGGCGCGCCGAGCTCATCAGCAAAAACGGGCGTTGGCGCATCTGCGAAAGGATACGGAACGCGCGCATGCCGTCAATGGAAAGGTCGGCGGCCATGACCTCAGCCGCGGCCAGGGTGGTCCCGGATTTGAATTTGACCAGCACTTCCCCTTCCGCATATTGAGGTTCATTGCTCTGGCTGTCAACAGCCGCTTGTCCAGGTTTTTTTTCAACAGCCGGGCCGGTCACGATCCCCAAAACACCCAACATCAACGCCAAAAGAAAAAGCATCGACCAGCGCCGTTTTCCGCGTCCGTTCATGCACGCCTCCTCTAAAATTCATAGTGAAATCAACAGGACAAGACTAGCAATCTTTGCCGGGAATGTCAACCAAAGAGGGAATATATGCTCAGCGGGTCGAATACTGCCGGCACGGTCAGCTTTTATGACGAAAAGGCCACTACCGTTGACTTTTTTTTAACGCTTGATTATAGTTGGCTTCGGGAGGAGCCGTGGCCGGAAACAATCCCTCGAACAGCCTCAGCGATTCAGATTGCTCAAGACGAGGTGATCGCTAATGGACCGTATCGGCCGTTTTAAAAAAGAAATGCTCGACCTCTATTCCGAGGTCAACCTTGGTCTGCTGCTGGAAAAGATCACCGCCGGTATCCGCGGCTATTTGGCCTGCGCAGAAGCTTCCATATTCATATACGACAGCGAAAAGGAAGAATTGATCTTTGAAACGGCGACCGGGGAAAAGGCCCGCGAGTTGAAGAAGATCGTCCTTAAAAAGGGCCAGGGAGTGGCCGGCTGGATCGCGGCCAAACGCCGCAGCGTTATCATCGATGACTGCAGCCGCGACCGCCGCCACACGGCCGCAGTGGACAAGAAAACAAATTTTCAGACCCGCTCCCTGCTAGGCGTGCCGGTGCTCATGGCCGGGCGCTTGCTGGGAGTCCTGGAGGCGGTGAATAAAAAAAAGGGGAAATTCACCCGGGCCGACCTGCGCCTTTTGGTTAAAATGGCCGCCTTCCTGGCCATCCCGCTGCAAAACGCCGTTCTCATCCGCCAGATGCTGGAAAACGAAAAAATTGAGAAAGAACTGCAGATCGCCCGCACCATCCAGCAGTCGTTCCTGCAGCAGGATCCCGTTATTTTCCCCGGCCTGGACATCGCTTTTCTGAATATACCGTCATCCAAGGTGGGCGGAGATTATTATGAGATCATGCCCCTTGATGAACGGCAAATCGTTTTCAGTATCAACGACGTCGCCGGCCACGGCATTCCCGCCTCCCTGCTGATGGCAGTCTTCCGCAGCAGCTTCATCCATCACCTGCGCTACAGCGGCGACATCACCGCCACCATCGGCTACCTGAACCGCCTGCTGGCCGAAACCACCGAGGCCAACCTGTATGTGACCTCCTTCACCTGCAGGATCGATACGGCCGGGGGCTTCCTGGAATACATCAATGCCGCCCACCCGCCGCCCCTGGTCGTGCGCGGCAGCGACATCCTGCTCCTTGACAACGGCGCCATGGCCGTGGGCATGTTCCCCGACTGTGACTATCCCGTCACACGCTTCCGCTTGCAGAAGGACGATATACTGGTTTTTTACACCGACGGCGTGATCGAAGCCGGCAATGAAGAGGACGAAGAATATTCTCGGGAACGGCTGGCAGCCATGGTTTTGCAGCGGCGCCTCCTGCCGGCAGCGGCGCTGCAGGCTGCCCTGATCGAAGATCTCAATAATTTTTGCCGTCGCGGCGAATTTACCGATGACGTGACGCTGATGGTCGTGAAGTACTTCGGAACGGACTTGGTTGACGGTTGACGGCATACGGTTCACGGCAAGAAATAGTAACGAACCAAAACAGTTACTTCGATAGCTTTCGCCGTCTACCGTACACCGTATACCGTATACCGTACACCGAGTCCTCTCTTCAGAGTTCTCGTCAGGTGTTGAAGCGGAAATGAACGATCTCGCCGTCCTGGACGACGTACTCCTTTCCTTCCAGGCGCAGCAGCCCCTTTTCCTTGGCTTTGGCAAAACCGTCGCATTCAAGGAATGACTGCCAGTCTATCACTTCGGCCCTGATGAAACCTTTCTGGATATCGCTGTGGATCTTGCCAGAGGCAATGAAGGCGCTGCATCCATTTTCGATGGTCCAGGCTTTGGTCTCGTCCTTGCCTACCGTGAAAAACGATATAAGGTTCATCAACCCGTAACTGGTCTTGATGAAATCATTGCGCAGGTAGCGGTAATCGGCCAGACCATATTCCTGCTGGAACAGCGGCCTGTCCGCCGCAGCCAGTTCGAGAAGTTCCTGCTCGATCTTGCCGGCGAACAGCACGGTGCACTTTTTATGCCGCACCGGGGCGGCCAGGGCGGCGTAGGTCTTCATGGTGTTTTCGTCGGCGTTGACCAGGTTGAGCAGGGGTTTGGCCGAAAGAAACTTGAATCCGCGCGCCAGCAGATCCTCCTTTTCCGTAAAGGGATATTCGCGCAAGGGGCTTCCCGCTTCCAAAAAAGCCTTCAGCTTCTGCAGCAGATCGAATTCTTCCTGAAGTTCCCTGACCTTCATTTTCCTGATATCCAGGGCCAGTTTTTCCAAACGTTTTTCAATGGTCAGAAAATCGGTGGTTTTCAACTCATCTTCCATGGCGGCCATGTCGCGGGCCGGATCAATGCCCCCCTGGGGATGGACGATCTCGGCATCGTGGAAGGCCCGCACCAGGTGTACGAGGCCGTCGGCCCGGCGCAACAGGTCGATGAAAGTCGAACCCTTGACTTCGCCCAGTGAGATGGCGCCGGCGTCTAAAAATTCTATCTTGGCGTACACCGGCGGTGTGGCAAAAAAATCGGCAAGCTTCTCAAGGCGGCGGTCGGGGACATCGACGATGGCCTTGTGAAATTCGTTGCTGGCCGTGGAGAACTTCGATACCTTTTCCTTTTTCTCGGTAAGCAGGTTGAAGAGCATGGTCTTGCCGGTTTTGGCATAGCCGAATATGGTGAGGATCATAAAGGCATTATACCCCAATGGGCCGGCAACGCAAATCACTGAACGGCTGCCGGATCCTGTTCAGCAGTCCATCAGCAACCTTGACACACTTTTTGAAAGTCTTGAGCTGGGTTGACCAGCGTCGTAATGAGTTTGAACATTGACTGAGTGCAACTTATGGCGTAGGGTATAACGTCTAAGGAAAGGGGAAACGAAAAAAGCCCCTCCACAAAAATGAAGAAGTTTTGCTTTATCCTGTCGTCCGCCGCTCATGCCCTGGCGATCCTTTTTATCATGAATGCCGACGTTCCGATCAAAATGTTTCCCCGGCCGGCAAGGGTGATCAACATCGAAATAGCGGCCCCAACTCCTCCTTTCATCGCGACCGGCCCCCCAACAGAACCGCTGGGGAGCGATCATGCTCAACTCGCATTGCAAAACGGCGGCAGCGGAAATGATATGGGGACAGCCCCACCGGGCCCAAGCGCGGGGCCAGTCGTCAAAGGTGTCAATGGTTTGCCGTTCCCGGCCCAGGCTGAATTCAAATTGAAACAGGCGACCCCGGGAGAGTTCACCCTGGCGCCGCCAAGCCGGGGGCAGAGACAGCCGGCTGGATTCCAGGGGCCGAGCGGATCAGGGCGCCTGGGGCAATATTCGGCCGCCACTTACAATCCTGGCGTGGCAATGGCAGGAACCGCCTTTCAAGGCCGGGTAGCGCTTGTGCAGTTCAACATCAGGGAGAAAACGATTGCCGCCTGGACGGAAGCAGTGCTGGCCCGGATCGAACGAAACTGGATAATACCGCCCATGGCTCGTCTGGCCTTTTCCGGGCAGGTACAGATCACCCTGACCATCGAAAAGGACGGCCGCCCGCAGGCGCTGGTCATGGATGATGCGTCTCTGCCGGAATCGCTCGCCCAATCTGCACTGCAAGCCGTCCAGACCAGCCTGCCGCTGCCGCCGTTGCCGGAAAATGTCGCCGGGCAGACATTCGCTTTCACTTTTATTTTTATCTACAATGGCTAAATTGCTGCTTGTGCTCATATTGCTTCTATCTGCGGCCGCCCGGCCCGGCGCCGACGAAATTTCCCTGCTTCCGATCGGGGCCATCGACCTTAATGCCGACATGCTGCTGAACAGACCCGCCCTGGCTGCGGCCGACACCCTGGTCTTGCTGGTGGAAGCAAACCGGGATGTCTTTTACAAATTGAGCGAACGAGGCGAAATTTTGGCAAGCGGCAAGCTGCTCCAGGGAAGCAATTCCCTGCTGTTTGCCCGGCCGGGATTATTCTCTGGAAACCAATCGCTGTTATTTTTACTCGACTTACTCGAAAACGGCGTGTCTTTCCAAAAGAAAATAAACATTGCCGTGACGGTCGATGGGAAATCGGAAGGGGAGCAGCAGGAAAAAGTGCCTCTCTCCGGCTCATTCACGCTGGGAATGTACCACGGCGGCCGCCTGATCGGCTTCAGGAAAAAAAATATGACCGAGCTCCTGAACCTGAAGACCGGCTTGGTGTTCCCGGTGGCGGATCCGGGGATCACGGGCTCCGCGATCCGCAACCAACCTGCCAGCCAGGGGGTTTCCCTGTTGGGACTGGGCATGGCGCTGGCCAAGTTCCTGGCCGGCAAGAAGGCGCATTCCCAAATAGAAGCACAGGCGATCGAACAGCAGAAGAAACGGCTGAATATGAGCTTCAATCGTGACAAGAGGGAAGTCCGGATCGTGATCGAATTGCGCGTCGAGTAGGAAAGCCAGGTTCCATTTTCGAGGTTGAAGAAAAGAAAATCCCAAATCCCAATCAGCAAATCACAAACAAGCACCAAAATCCAATAACCCAATGACCCAAACATGAAAATGATCGAGGTTCTCAGAATATCATTACGATCGGGAAGGGGTTTGATTATTCAAACCCTACAGGCCTATTTTCCCTATTTTTTGGTTTACCGTACAACGTATGACGATTTCTTTCCCTTCTACCCATTTTCCCTTTAACCCGTCTACTTCTTAGTTTAGGTCATCGGAATTTGGGATTTGTTTTTTCTTCGGGCGGGTTTAAAACCCGCCCCTACGTCTTGCTTTGGCTTTACCTCTCTACCTCTTTACCTCTCTACCTCTCGAAATTTTCCCTCGTCACGCGTCACTTGTCACGCGTTACCAAGCGCCTTTATGGCCGGATCGATAGCGACAGCTTGAATACTCCCCGCTCCTCGGAAGGGAAGAAACGGCTGGCCGGGTCCCAGCGCCGTTCCCAGTTCCTGTTGTAGATCAGGGCGATCTCGTTGCCGGGCGCAACGCGCCACTTCAGTCGGGCGCTCCAACCCAGCAGCCTGGAGACGCTGTCGTACTGAATGTAGTTCATGAAACCCAGGTCGGGTGAAAGGAAAACATCGGCCTTGAGCTGGTAGACATTCTCGCTGAACCTTCCTTCCGGCAACCGGCCGCGCACAAGGTTGACGTCCAGCCCCAGGCTGGCGTAACCCTTGTACTTAAAGGTCAGACCGAAGCTTAGGTCTTCGTAATGGCCCGAATAGAACTCGCCGACGTTGAGGCCGGCATCGAATACGTACGGCCGGTGCGACGCGGTGCTGAATTCGAATTGGACGTTCGTGAAACCGTAGGAGCCGGCGGGCAGCACGACCCCGGCGGCCACCTCGAAATCAACGGGCAGGACGTCGCGGTTGGGCGTGATCTTGAAGCTGAACTGCTCGCCGCTCTCCGTATTGAAACTCAATGGCGTCACCTCGAGCCGGCTGGTTTCCAGGTTGCCTTTCAGGTCCCAGTAAAAATCACCGCTGGCCTCGAAAAAAAACTGCCGGACCAGTTTTTTCAGCCAGCCCCGCGCCGGGCGTGGCTGAAAGCCGACCCGTAGATAGAAGGTCTGGATGCCCTGGCGCAGCATGAAGCCCAGGCCGGGATCGAGCGCCTCGCCGTAGTAGGCGTAGGTGCTCTGGACGTCCCAGAGGTCATTGGGATAGTTGGCCCGGAAACCGAAGCCGAGATGACTGCCTGCCGTTTTTTCATTCCAGTTGTAGGCCGTCCAGGCAGCAAGATTGAGGTTCTTGTCACCGGCGAATCTTGACGTGGCATAGCGAAAATCCACCCCGGCCAGGGTATTTCGTTCGCCGGACGGGCTGCCGTTGGTCACGATCAGGCCCACCTTGCTTTCACTGAATACATCCCGGGTCAGGCGCAGGGCCAGAAAATTGCGGCCCGGCAGTCCGGCAAATTTTTCGGTCTGCACGTCCAGAAAAGCCAGGTTGGTCCGGCCGATCTTGCCGTAAAGCTTGGCGCCGAAGAGAACCGGGACCTGTTGGCCCTCGAAAAGACCGATCTTGCGGCTGAAAAACGGCTGGAAGCTGACGCTGGCGCTGAAAGCGAAGGTTTCCGAACCCTCAAGGAAGAACATGCGTTTTTCCGGAAAGAACAGCGGAAAGCGGGTCAGGTTGATGCGGCGTTCATCGACCTCGGTCTCGGCGAAATCCATGTTGTAGCTGAAAGCGCCCACCAGGTTGGGGGTGAAATTCTTGTAGACATCGAAGCCGCCGTCCAGCTTCCAATGGGTGCCGCCGCTTTCGCCGTGATCTTTCTGCATGCTGAGCAGGCCGTAAGGACGGATGGTGATGCCCTTGCCCTGCTTGACCCCGGCGATCCCGGACAGCACGGCGGCGTCCATGGGGTTGGTGAAAGTGCTGTCGCGGTTCGTCCCGGCCAGGCGGATTTTCTCCTGCCTGCGGGCAATGAACCGTTCCACGTTTATGCCCCAGGAAGTGAGTTCGGGATTAAAGGAGATGGTCTTGAAGGGGATCCTGAATTCGGCGCTCCAGCCGCTGGCATCGATGCGGCTGCCCGCGTCCCAGATGCCGTCCCAGTTGAGACTGGCACTGCCCCCCGAGGTCAGTCCCTCGCCGCGGGCGCCGCGCGGGTTGACCGAAAAAAAGTAGGCGCTGCGCTTGTCCTGGAAGGGATCGATCAGCACGCGCACGCTGTCGTCGTCACCGCTCCCGATTGAACCTCCGCCCCCCCAGCCGTGCTGCTCGCCGCCGCTGTCGTGGACCATGGAATGGGCCGAGATGCGCCCGGCATCCCGGTCGAAGCAAACGACACCGATGTAAAGGCTGGACTCGTCATAAAGGATCCGCAGTTCGGTCTTTTCACTCGGCTCTCCGTCGGGAAGCGGTTCGGCCATGCGGAAATCGCTGAAAACCACGGCCGACTTCCAGACGGGGTCATCGAGGCGACCGTCGATTTTCGGGCCCTGCCCGACACGTACGGCCTTGACCTCGACCGCGAAAATCGCGGGCGCCAGGAACCCTGACAGCATACAAAAAAAAAGCATGAATTTCACCATCATTATACCTCTTGCCGGTGCAAGCCGCATTTCGAAAAAAGCGCGCTGAATGCAGATTGTAATCCAGCCGCGGGATTTATGCAAACCCCGCGCCCCGGTCAGCGAAACGGGCCGGTCGCCGCCCCGCATCCCTTGATTTTTTTTCACTTTTGACAACCATCATAAAAATAAATATAGTTCAACAATGAATAAGCGGATCTTTCCCGTATTTGCACTGGCGACACTCGCCCTGGCCGTTCCCGTCATCTCCCAGGTGCTGCCCTTCGAAGTGTTCAACCTGAAGCAAGGCATTCCCCAATCCCAGGTGACAGCCCTGGCCCAGGACCATGACGGGTATCTATGGGTAGGGACCTGGGGAGGGCTGGCCCGCTTCAACGGCAGTGAATTCAAGAGCTTTTTCATACAGGACGGCCTGCGCAGTTCCCGCATCCAGGAACTGCTGGCCGCCAGCAACGGCACGGTGTGGGTGGCAAC
>SPCN01000309.1 GCA_004525465.1 Chrysiogenales bacterium
ATACATGCCGGGAATGCCACTGGTAGGAGCTTTCAACTCTTTAATGAATTCGCCATTTTTTTTGAAAAAAGATAATTTATCCATACTGTTTATCAGCAAATGATCGCCCATGGGCAGAACACTTAATCCGAATCCGGCCAGGGTCGACTTGAATTCCCGCGGCCCTTCTCCAGACTTGCCGAACTTCCCGATAAATTTATGATCCTTGAAAGAGTAAATAAATATCGACGCGCCCTCCGTGATGTAATATTGGCTGTCGTCCATGCAAAGCGTTTCAGGCTTTGTCAATTCATTCAACACGGCTATCTTTTTGGGATAGGCCAGCATGGTGAACAACAAGTTGACCATGACCACAACCAGTATTTTTTTCATTTATCCCTCCAATTGTTTATTTCTTCAGATATATCATAACGTCGATGATTATCATACTGCTAGTGCTTGACATCTATTATGATGAAAGTCAAACACCTTGTAAGATTCTCTCTAAAATGATATTCTTGGCAACAGTTCATGAAGGAGGAGCAATGAAAAAGTGGCTATTCTCGTTGCTGTTCGTTGTCTCCTTGCCGTTGAGCGCGGAGAGGATCGGAGAAATCAAGGAGGCCTTTAAATATCCCAGACTGACTGTTGCCTGCGACCGTTTCTATATCCTCGACGCAATCCCGCCCTTCATTCATATCTATTCCCTGAAGAACTGCAAACACATCGGCCAGTTCGGCAAGAAGGGCAAGGGACCGGGCGAAATGGAAAATGCACCATTTATATTGGATTTTAGGGGGAATTCATTATTGGTTGAAGACCATGGACAAAAACTTCTCTTTTTCAACCGGGACGGCATACTGAATAGAGAGATGAAGATCCCAAGAGCCGATTCCACTGGATCTTCTTTGCCTTATTCATTTTCTTCTTCCTCATACTACAAGCAGTTAGGAAGCAACTTCGTATGCAACGTGAGTAATATGCAACATAAGGGAAAGAGGATGACTATTGAGCGAACAATCACAATTCTCAATCCTCAATTGAAAGCAATCAAAAAAATTGCCGATACAAAAAAAGAAATGATCATTGAACAGAAAGGAGATTTCATGCCAGGGCATTCGGCAGACAGCAATTATTTCAAGGACAATTTTTTTTGGCACGTCTGGCAGGACAAACTGTTTGTCGGCGATACGAGGACGGGATTCTATCTGGCCGTCTACGATCAGCAGGGGAAGCTCCTGTATGAGATAGAGAAACCCTATGAAAAACTTCCAGTGACCTCTGCGATTAAAAAAGAGGTTGAAGACGAATATAATAAAAACGCCGACAAGAATTCCCCGCCTTTTGACTTCACGTTTCCGAAGGTTTTTCCCGCATATCGGAATTTTCTTGTAGCCGATGGCCGGATCTATGTCTTTACCTATAAGCGCAAAGGAGAAAACATGGAAGTGCTGTCCCTGGACCTGAAGGGCAATCTGCTGAAGAGCGCTTTCATACCCAAATCCCATTATTACGTGGCATCCCAGGGTGAACTCTACTATCTGAAGGAGAACGAGGTTACCGAATACTGGGAGCTACATGCCGAAAAGATGTTTTAGTGGAATGGGCGGATTAGCTGGCTTATTTTCGGGGAAATCATGTTCTATTCCGGGAAAACCCGGTCAGGACCGCGGCAGGACGCGCCGCAGGTAAACGTGCAAGCGCTGCAGCAGGTCATAGAAAACCGGGATGACGACCGGGACCAGAATGGCGGAGGCGGTCAGGCCGCCGACCATGCACAGGGCCAAAGCCGACCAGATGTCTGTCTGCCCGGCCTGGCGGAACAGGACCAGGGGCAGGGCGCCGAAAACGCCGGTGGCCGAGGTCAGGAATATCGGCCGGATGCGCTCGAAAGCCCCCTGGGCAATGGCTTGGCGGACCGGCACCCCCTGGCGGACGTAAAAATTGATGTGGCCGACCAGGATGATGGCGTTGTTGACCACCACCCCGAAGAGCAGGATCACCCCCACGTAGGCGGTGGAGTCGAAGGGAAAATCGGCGATGACGAAGGCGAAAAAAACCCCGATCAGGGCCAGCGGGATGGAGATCATGATCAGCAGGGTCTGCAGCACGCTTTCGTAGAGGATGGCGATGATCAAAAAGACCAGGGACAGCGAAAGGGCTATGGCCCAGTTTAGCTGCTGCTGCTCTTCCTTCTTCATCATGAAGCGGTTCTCCTCCTCGCTTTTGGAAAAGCCGGGCGGCAGTTCCAGGTTCTTGTACACCGCCTTGTAGACCCTTTCTCCGGCCTTGTTCGAGCCCAGCTAGTCCCAGCGCACAAAAGCCACGTATTCCTGGTTTTCCCGCGCACTGCCGCCCTTGACCTGCCGCTCCTCCACCGCGACCACGTCGCGCAAACGGAAAGGCCGGCCGGAAGCGGAGGCGAACTCTTTGTCCAGCAGTTCCCGCAGTTCGATGCCTTCGCTCTCCTTCATGCGGATCTCGGCTTCGTATTCGCGCTCGCCGACGCGCATCCGCGGCAGGGCACCGCGCGGAGCGATGACGGTGGAGCTGAGCTGCAGCAAATAAGCCGGGTCCAGGCCGACGTGCCGCAGGGCCGCGAAATCGGGGCGCAAGTTGAAGTATTTGCCGCCCGCGCCCCAGAAATAGCCCTTGTCGGTCTGGATCGACACCTCGCTAATGCGCCGGTGCAGGAGCAGGCCCTTTTTGAGCCCGTCGCAGATCTTCAGCAATCGTTGAAAATCGTAGCCCTTGATCTGGACGCTGTAGGGCAAAAACGAGCCGCTGTTCGGGGAATAGTAATAGCCTTCGGGATCGAATCCGGAAATGCCGATGCCCACGCCGGCAAGGTTCTGGGCCACGGCGATCAGTTCCTCCTTCAAGGCGTAGGGCGCCGCTGAAAATTCCAGCGCCGGCGGGAAGGTGATCTCCATGGCGGCGCTGTTTTCGTTGATGCTGGCGTTGATCTGCCGTTCATAGCTTTTTTCCAGCGCCACCCGTTCGAATTTCAGCAGGGCTTCGCGCACGTCGGCGAATTCGCTGCCCGCCGGCAGCTGCAGCCAGACGTTCAGGCTCTGTTTTTCATACCAGGAAAAAAAGCGGCCGAAGCTCACTTTTTCCCTGAAAAGCAAAAAGGAGAACACCAGCACGGCAGCGATTGGCAGAATCACGAACAGGGGGTAGCGCAGAAAAAAACCGTACACCCCGTGGCGGCGGCCCTTTTTCTCGGGCGTGAAGCGA
>SPCN01000450.1 GCA_004525465.1 Chrysiogenales bacterium
TGAAAAAAAGAATTCCGCCTCCTTGCCCCGCCTATTGCAGTCCGCCATCCTGACCGCTCGCGAAGCCGTGTTCCTCACCGATCGGCAAGGCTTGATCTGCTTTGCCAATCCCGCCTTTGAGAAACTAAGCGGCTACACCGTCGCCGAGGTGCTGGGGAAAAATCCGCGCCTGCTCGGCAGCGGCAGCCAGACCAAGGCCTTTTACCGCGAGTTGTGGGACCGGCTTGCCAACGGTAAATCCTGGCAGGGTGAATTCATCAACAGGAATAAAAACGGTTGCCTGTACACCCAGGACACCTCCATTTCTCCGGTTTTCGATCCCGCTGGGGGCATCAGTCATTTTTTGGCCATTGCCACTGACATCAGCAATGAAAAAAATATCGAGGAACAGTTTTTTCAAGGGCTGAAAATGGATTCTCTGGGACGTTTAGCCGGCGGCATCGCTCACGATTTTAACAACCTGCTGACCATAATCAACGGCTATGCTGAAATGTTGCTGGCCGACAGCTCCAGCAGCGGCAGGGTACGCGAGAATGTGCAATGCATATACAACGCCGGCGAGAAAGCGGCGCGCTTGATCTCCCACATCCTGGCTTTCAGCCGCAAGCAGATCATTTATCCGCGGGTTCTGAATGTCAATGGCGTGGTGCGGGAACTGCAGCAGATGATTCGCGGCATCCTGGGCGAGAATATCGCCTTGCAGATAGACCTGGCCGCCGACGCCGCCCCGATCCGCATCGACTACGCCCAACTCGAGCAGGTGATCATGAACCTGGTTGTCAATGCCCGTGATGCCATGCCTTCCGGGGGCAGGCTTATGCTGGCCAGCGTAAATTTCAGAATGGACGACGATTTTGTCGGGCATCATCTCGGGGCCAAAAAAGGCGCATACCTACGCTTGGAGATCTCTGATAGCGGGCGGGGCATGGCTTTGGAAGTGCAGCAGCATATCTTCGAACCATTTTTCACCACCAAGCGGTTGGGCGAGGGCAGCGGACTCGGGCTGGCCTCGGTATACGGCATCGTCAAGCAGAATCGGGGCTACATCACCTTTGACAGCGAGCCCGGCCAGGGAACGCGTTTCAGCATCTATTTTCCCAAGCACGAATATCTGGATCTGGGTGAGGCGGGGGACAAGTCCGGCGAAAAGAAACCTCCCTTTGCCGGACGGACCGTCCTTTTGATAGAAGCAGACGATACAGTGCGCAAGCTGACCGAAAAGGTAATGCTGGCGGCCGGATTCCAGGTAATGGAATCGGTGAATTGGCCGCTGGCCCTGCGCCTGGTCAAGGAGAACCGTCACCCACTCGACCTGCTTGTGGCCGATGTTCTGGCCCCGGAAATGCCCGGCTGGGCTGCCGCGGAAAAAATACTGGCCGCCCACCCTGAAGCCAGGGTGCTGCTTACCTCCGGCTATTCTGAAAAACGGTTGCTGCTGCCCGGGAAGCCTGGCCAGAATATCCATTTCATCTGCAAACCCTACAACCGCCAGGAATTGCTGGAAAAAATAGGTGAGATCCTGGATAAAAAAGGTTGAAAAAGGATCCCGCAAGTGAAAAAATACCTCGATATGTGATGAGTGATGGGTAAGGCGGGATAAGAAATACCAAAAATTCGAAACATTCCCAAGATTTTTGTTCTGGCGCCTTACGCATAACCCGGTTCTGGGAGTTCGTTCACGTATAACGGAGTTCATTGAACTTTTTCCACGTTTTGACAATCATGCGGTGCTATGTTACCATTGCGTTTCACTTAGGTTTTCCAGCCCATCCGTTCGGATGAAAGAGGTGTAAAACATGTTCAAGTCCCTGGTTCCGAAAAACGAAATTTTCTATGAACTCTTCGACCAGATCAGTAGCAACATGGTCGAAGGAGTCCAGAGCCTGGTCAAGATGCTTGACGACTGTGAGCATTACAACGAATACGCCGTCAGCCTGAAGTCGCTGGAGCACCAGACCGACCTGCTGGTGCACAGCGTCATGTCACACCTGCACAAGACATTCGTCACCCCCATCGACCGCGAAGACATCCACCAACTGGCTGTCCGTCTCGACGACATCCTCGACCTGGCCGAAGCCGCCAGCTCGCGCATCGACCTCTACCGCCCTTGCAACGTGCCGCGCGAAGCCAAGGAGCTGAGCCTCGTGCTGCTGGAGAGCGTCAA
>SPCN01000208.1 GCA_004525465.1 Chrysiogenales bacterium
AACCTGTAAAAACTTTTTTTGTTCATCATCCTTTGTTTCTTCAAGATGGGCGGACTGCGGCGTCATGGCTCCTGCTGCCGTCAATTCAAAATCAACCAGGTCAAAGATACCCAAATCATACAATTTTTTCCTGGAGCGGTTGATCTCATAAAAATCAACAATATCGCCCACTTTGAAGGTCAGCTCACGAACAATGACGGATTCTCTGGTTTTTTTATTGCCGCTGATTCTGATTTCATTGATCAATCCCCGAGCTCCCTCAGAAATCGCAAATTCTAGGTCTACCAGGCCTTTGTCGGCCAGCAAAACAGATTTTAAGGCCACTTGGACCTGGTTGAAACCTTTTTTTCGATAATATTCCTCGATTTTGGCAGTGGGATTGTTGGCCTGGAGTGTGAAAATCGGAGCCCCTTCCTGCAATTTAAGCAAATCCGTCAATTCAGACTCGGGAACAATTTGATTTCCTGAAAAAGCGATCCTGTTTATCCTGAATAAAAAATTCTCATCTATATGAAAACTAATCGCGGCCGTTCTTTCCAGATCATGAAATGCAACTTGCGGCGGCGAAATCTTCACATTTAAAAATCCCTTTTTTTTATAATATTTTTCAAGCTTGCTTCTGACTTCGTCGCTTGCTGACAACAATCGTCCGTCCCGGCCCAGATTTTTCAGTTCGCGCACGATTTCCTTATCCGCCACCAGGCGATTTCCTTTAAAATCATACTCGATTTGGTTGAACTTCATTCCCTTTTTTACGGAAAAAATATAAAACAACTCGTGATCTTTCTCAACCCGATTTGAAGTAACTTTCACTTGATAATATTTTTTCCGGTAAAAAAATTGAGTGAGTTCGCTGATCACATTGCTGACGCGCTGGGCTTCAAATTGCCCTTGCAGCCACTGGCTCGTGCATTTTTTTCTTAGAGATCCCGTCATGCCCACGGCCAGGAAACGGAGAAAAACCTTTGGGCCGGCGGCAATCCGGTAAACAAGCTTTACCCTGTCTTCAACCGGATAATAATTGGCAGAAATTTTAACTGAAAGGTAGTCATTTTTCCGGTAAAGCCTGCGGATATGTTCTTCATCCTCCTGAAATTTAACAAAACTGAAAACATGTCCCGGCTTTTGTTTGATCTGTTTCATGATGGCCGGCAGCGCCGGGACAGGATCTCCCTCAATCTGAATTTTTTCAATATGCAAAGGCTTCGGCTTTTCGGCATTGCTGTCTGCATTTTTGATTGCTTCCTTCACGGAATGAAAACGGAGTTGGTATTGAACTCCCATGGTGTACAAATCAGTATTGCTTTGAATCCCCTGGAAATTCAAATTCTTTGCAGGCTTGTAATTCAACATCCAGGTCGGGTTCTGTGTTTGCCGCAACCCTTGCGAATAAGTCAATTCGAGCTTGGGGGTTATATTCTTTCCGATTGTAATTTTAGCACCCGGATCCTCTTTTGATGACAGCAGGCTGCCATCGATACGGAAACTTTGCAAATTCAAATTTTTCTTGATCAGTTCTTCCATCTTGCCCGTAACGGCATAACTTAAATAGTTCAGGGCGGTATTTCCGGTTTCATGCAAAATCGAACCGCTCAGATCATCCGGTGCTTTGCCGGTTGCCAGCAGGGAGACAATGCTTTGTTCTGAAAGGGAGGGGACAGAGGAAAAAGAAGCAAGGAAAGTCTGCGGAGTGCCGATTAAAGACAATTTAATATCGTAAGCGCCGATTTGGGTACGGGAATCAATATTAAAATCAGGTTCAATCATATTGGGATTGACAAAATTGATCTGGCCTTTTTCAATTGAAAATATTCTGTTTCCGAAAAATATACTTCCTCCTTCTTTCACAAAAATTCGCCCTGACAACTGGGGCTGAAAAAAGGTTCCGCCTATGGTCAAATCGGCATTCAATTCCGAGCGGCAAACATTATTGTCCACTACGATCGCCTGAGGTGTCTTCAAATGAATGTTCAGTTTGAAGCGCTTTTCCAAATCAGCATCCTCACTCTCGGCAATCATTTCCTTTTTATTAATTAAAAAATCATATAAATAAGATCCGACATTGAATGGCTCATTGTATTCCCCGCCATTCAATTCAATATTTCCCTTTAAAAAATATTCCTGCCGGTATGAAAGCAGGCCCAGTTGACCGGAAAGGTTCGTGAACAGACCTTTCGGGAAGTTGAATTTCACGTCGGCCATTCGTAACTGCATGTCGACCGCGGGTTGCTGCTGATTTTCCAATGCCACCGACCCTTTTAATTCTATGGTTCCGCCATTTAAATTGCCGGTCAATCGTTCAATGGCAAATTTCCCATTGTGCAGACCGACTGCGCCATTGAGTTGATTAAAAAAAAGATTGCTTGCCCCGAATTGCAGGTTGTTATTCATAACCTCAATTTTGCCATTCCATTCCATGTCTTTTATGGTTCCGCCGATATTCAATTCAAAGGCAATACTTCCCGAAGCGGCCAGCTCCGGGAAAAAACCAAGCAAAATTTGTGAATCCAATCTTCCCTTCATGGAAAAATCCAGCGGTTTTTCTTTTTGCAGACCAACAAAACCTTTCATAGCCAATTGCAGATCATCTTGCCCTATTAAAACCACCTCCTGCAAAATGATCCGCTTCTCAATGCTGACAATATTGATTGGTCCTTCCAGGTAAAAAGGCATGCCCTTCATGCTCAGATCATCCAATGTCAGGGTTGCCGAGCAGACCAGATCCGCAAGATCGGAGTTTTTTCCTTGCAAATGGATATTCCCGCTTACATCCCCGGTCGTGTTTTCAGGGAGGTTCATGGCCAGGAAGGTTTCAAGGCTGGCCAGGGGGCAATGGGCAATGGCCAGATCCAACACATAAACTTCGTCAATTTGCGGGTTTGTTAAATCCGCAAGCGGTAATTTCAAAAATGACAGGGGCAAGGTCCCTTTGCCGATCACCTCCCCTTCTTGGATGTTGAAGCGGATCGAGTGCAAGATCAACGAATTTTCTTTCAGTTCCAGATGCAATTGCATGTTTGTCAAGGGCAGGGTCTGAGAAGAAACCAGCAACCGGCCTTGCTCAACCCGAATGGATCCGGAGAAAGCCGGTGCAGCCAGCGAACCTTTGATCACGATCTTGGCGTCCATGCCGCCATCAAAAAGCATGTCCGGCAGGAACATGTCCAAAAAATCGCCCGTGCCCTTTGCCGAAATGGTTATTTCCTTTCCCGGCGTGGGTGTAAACGGCAGTTCCCCGAAAACGTTGATTTCCAAACGGTCCGCTATAAGAGAAACGCTTTCAGCGATCAGTCCGCCGGACCGATAGGCCAGGCGCAGCGGATTTTTGTTATGCAGGTCCTGGTTTCCCGAGGCCATGAGCAGATCGGATATCTCGCATGAAATGCGGAGAGTTTCCTCGAATTGCATTGGCAGAAACGCCGCTTGGACCTTGCCGCTGACCGTTCCCGAAAGCCTGTCCTGGATCGGCAGGGGCAGCACCTTTAAAAATTCCTTTAAGGGACCATCGCGTGTTGAAACTTCAATTTTCGTCCCAAATGGCCGGCGCAGGTCCATGGCGCCGGAAATATCAGAATTGCTGGCCGGCAGGCGGATCGCAAGACTGATTTTCTCCCAGGTGGAATTTATTTTACCCTGGGCATTTCCCATCTGCATTCGGTCTATGCAATAATCGGCAATGGAAAAATTCCCGTCGACCATTGTGTTGAACAGAAAAGGGACATCGGGCTTTTTGGTCAGCCTGACTTTGAAATCCAATATGCCCTGCATGGGGGGCAAGGAAAAAGGGGATTCCTTGCTTAAATGGGCCAGGTCCAGCCCCGGAGACCGCACCTGCACGTCCAGGCTTTGGCCGGCGGATCCTATGGGCACGGTGCCGTTGACGATCACCATTCCCCAGGATTGGTTGAGGAGCAGGTCGTCGATACGCAAAACCTGGTTTTTAAAAAGCAACGACCCTGCGAATTCCAGGGGCGAGCGCATAAGGTTTGTGAGCGCACCCTGGGTGAATCGGGCCTGCAAGACAGGTTTTGCCATAGTGCCCGATACGGTTGCGGCGATCCGCATCCCGCCGTCGATCTTTTTCTCCGCCAGCGCTTGGAAAACATCGTTGAACGGCGAGAGAGCAAGCAGGATGCCCCGCAGGTGATCGATCTTGCCGTTGATAAATCCGGAAAGCTTGTCCTGTTCAATATTGAGTTCGCCCTGGATGCTGTTCCCTTGAGACTGCAATTGAGCTTTTTTTACCCGAATCGTTCCCTGGAGAAAATCCAGGCGTAGATCCCCCGCCAACGCCACTCCGTCCCCTTCGTGCGGCCGCATGGCCTTGGGCTTGAATTGCGCGTTCAAAGAACCTTGGATCGCCGATCGCGTCAATGCGGCAAAGGAGACATCCATGCTTCCGAAACCATACGAAAAAAGATCGATCGGCAGAATCCCCTTGACAAGGCTGAAGTCCAG
>SPCN01000005.1 GCA_004525465.1 Chrysiogenales bacterium
GAGATCTGCGGCACCACCCCGGAGTAGAGCACATTGCGCAGAAAGATGTCGGCATAGCCGGCCAGCGAATCGACCCCTTCCTGGATGCGGGCACCGCCCGAATCGTTGATGCCGATGATCGGGGCCCCAACCCTGGCCGCCATCTCCATTACCTTGACTATTTTTTCGGCATAGGCCTTGGAGAGCGAACCGCCGAATATGGTGAAGTCCTGGGAAAAGACGAAAACCAGGCGGCCCTGGATGGTGCCGTAGCCGGTGATGACGCCGTCGGTCAGGGGCTGGTTCTTCTGCATGTCGAAATCGTGGCAGCGGTGGGTGACGAACATGTCGAATTCCTCAAAACTGCCCGCGTCCAGCAATTTTTCGACCCGTTCCCGGGCCGTGTATTTGCCCTTGGCATGCTGGCTGGCGATCCGTTTTTCGCCGCCGGCCAGGCGAGCTTTTTCCTTGCGCGTCACCAGGTCGAGCAGTTTTTTGTCGAGCGACATCATGCCTCCATTATTAATTTTCTTTTTAACATAAAAAAAGCTTCCGGTCAAATGCCCGCTGCTTAAATTTAGAGGAATCGCTCTGCCAGTACAGGCGGAAAATGGATGCCTTTAGAAAATTGCTTTTTTTATTTCATCCCGGCCATGGCTTCACCCAGTTTTTTCTGGGCTTCCTGGACGGCCGGGTCCTGCATGTATTGCGCCGCCTTCATCGAGGCCGTCATCATGCGCCCCATGGCTTCCTGCATCTTCTCCATCTCCGGCTTCAATTCCGCCGGCGGTTCAGCCTGGTCATTCATTTCCGGGAACTGCTCCTGGAATTTTTTCAATTCCGGGATCAGGTCCTTGGTGTCGGCGGCATAGGCGTTCAGCGCCGCGACCACGTCCTGGGCGTTGTTGGCCTTATCCATGGCGTCGGCATAGCGGTTTATGATCGATATCTGCTTGCCCATCAGGGCCTTGGCCGAGGCGTACTTGCCTCCCCCGCCGCAGGCGACCCCGCCAACGATCATCAGCACCACCAGCAACCCGAGCATCATCTTGCTTGCTTTCATTCTTTACACTCCTGTTTGATCAATTTGAAAATTAAAAGGGAACCAGCAAACTTAGATAATTCCGTTTTCCCTTCCTGATATTTTAGATTCTGGGGAAATTAAAATCAACCATGAAATGAACCGGCGTCACCACTTTTTCCAAAATTCGCAGTCGGGGCGCTTCCGACATCCACGACAGCGGCGTACGTAGCCCATTTTAGAGAAAAATGGGCGGAGTCGCTTCCCGGCCGGAATGCGGACGGGATTTAGCTGAAGAGGATGTCGGAAAAAGCCCCATCGCCTAACATTCCTGGAAAATCTTAGAAAAAAATGGGGTGATGTCCGTGAAATTTATAGGCCGCGGTTCGTATTGAATCCTATTCCCTGGTCAGAATAATTTTTTTTCTGATATCCAATTGGAGCGGATCATCCCAATTCTTCTGGGAGAGAAGCAAACGTAGCCCCGAGAGTGATTTGAACGGCACGCCGTCGACGGCCAGGATGAAATCGCCCTTCTTCAGCCCGCATTTCTCGGCCGGGGTTCCCTTGCCCACCCGCTCCACTACGTAAAGGCCCTCGGCGTTCCCCTTACCGCTGAAGCCGGCTTCGGCGAAATAGGGTTTCTCCTCGGCATTTATAGCGAAAACCGCGTCAGCCAGGCCGCGGGCGAACAGGGCCGCGGGCTTTAACTGCCCGGCCAGGGCCTTGACCATGGGATTTTCCTCCTCGGAGGTTTCAGCTTTCTTTGCTGTGACCGTCACCGGCACCAGGGTAAGGATCTTGGCCCGCTTGTCGCGCAAACGGTAACGCCAGGGAATGCCCAGGCCGTAGGCCACGTGGGCGCTTCCGGCAATGATGATCCCCTTGCGGCCGCGGAATTCCGGGCGCGCCAGGGCAAGACGCATTGATTCGGCCATGACCGTGTCCCAGCACTTCTGGGCGCTGTAGACGTTCAGGAACCAGAGCGGCACCTGCACGGCGAATTCGCCGAGCGTGCTGCGGATGAAGTATTCGTGCTCAGGATGCGAGCGTTCGGCTCCGGGGAACAGGGCTCGCTCGGCTGCCGAAAGACCGGCCCAGCCGCGTTTGGCCACCCTGCTGACCATTTCGCGCGGGACGTTCAGACCCACGGCCTTTAATTTCAGCTTTCTCACCGTTTCCAAAACCAGGCGCGTATAGCCAAAATTCATGGCGCCGCGCTGATACCAGCCGGTTTTCTCAAGAAGCTCGGCCTCGCTGATCTTGCCGTTAAGATAAAGATCCAGGAGCGGATCGTCATCGCGGTTGAAAAATTCGAACCCCACCAGCAGGCGCGGAGTTTCTTTAGCCAACGCTTCGATGAATTCCTTTTGCCGGAGGTGGCAGGCGTAGCTGTCGTGAAACTCGCCGATGATGAAAACATCCTTGTCAAGGTTCTGCCGGACCAGAGTGGGCATATCGATCTCCTGACCCCGGGCCGTGGCCATGATCTGTCCAACCTGCAGCACGGCCAGATCCAGGCGCTGCGGCGACGCCCCGATGGGCAGCGTGTCCAGCGCGTTGTCAGCCGCCGGCCAGGCCGGTATAACCAGGAATACCAACAGGAATAAAAATACCATCCATTGATTTTTTTTCATTCACCCTCCCGAGAAGGCCGGCTATCGCGCCTTTATAATTGGGCGACCAACCGGTCGCCCCTACACAAACCTTAAACATTTTCTTCACCGTCTACCGTACACCGTATAACGTACACCGAGACAAGCCTTGTGTTTCGAACTAGTCCGCAAACCCCTTGTCCATCTCGGCCTTGATCTTGACCACGGTTTCCAGCACGCTCGCACACATCTGGCGCGCCCGGGCCCGGGTTTCATTGCGAAAAGAATCGGCCGCCATTTCCTGGGTGTTGATCAGTACATTGTACAGCGCTCCTTCGGCGCACACGGCGGCGGTCAAGCCGGCAACACCGGCGTCGGAAAGGGAATTGCGGTTGCCCTTCATGGCTACAGCCAGCGCCAATTCGGCCGCGGATTGCGATTTTTCCAGAACCGCAAATGGTATCAGGGTCGCACCCTTGGTGGCTTCTTCAATGGCGTCCTGGCGGACCTTTTTTTCCTCGTCGCTCTTCTTGGGCAGGGAAAAGGCGGCCATGAGGCAGTTGAAGGCCTCGGTATCATTGTCAATGGCCTCGATGAAAAAATCCTTCAACGACTGAGCCTTTTCGGCCACGCTCTCCATTTCATCACGCACCGCTTCGTAGCCTTTCTTGCCATGGGTTAAATTGCCGACCATGGCACTCAAACCAGCTGAAAGGGCGCCATTCAAGGCGGCGATGCTGCCGCCGCCGGGAGCGGGCGAATCGGAGGCCAGCTCGGCGCAGAAATCGACCAGATCCATGGAAGCCAGCTTGCCTTTTTTGCGGAAGCGGTATTCAATGATCTTTTGTTCGGGTTTGCAGACCGAGAGTTCGGCCAGTCCCAAACTTTGCACAGCCGTGCGCACCAATTCTTTCTCGGCGACGCCCAGGCAGCCGCCCTGCTTGCGCAAATAGTGGCGTCCGACCTGAAGCACAGCCTCCAGGGGGATCAGGCCAACCAGTTCGCTGCCGGTCACCCGCACGCCGAATTCAGCAGCCAGTTTTTCCGCTTCTTCGAAAACCTGGTGCAGGGGGGTGACATTATAGTTAAGCAGGTTGACCGAGATTTGAGCCATCTGGTATTCGGCTATATACCAACCCACGGCGCGCACCGCTTTCAGGGTACCGGGGATCGTTTCCTTGACGCCGGTCACGGGATTCTTTACCAGGCGGCCCTTTTCGCGCATACGGTTGGCAATCTCCTTGGCCAGCTTGACGTTGCGGGTGTTGAGGTTGACATTGTAGGCGATCAGGAACTCGCGGGCGCCGATGGCCGTGGCCCCGGCTCCCTTGTTGAATGCAGCCTTGCCGAAATCGGGTTTGAACTCTTTATTTTTAAGCTTTTCCGGCAATCCTTCGTATTCCCCGGCGCGGATATAGGCCAGGCTCTTGCGCTCGGCGCTGGTAGCAGCCTCCTCGTACAAGTAGACCGGGATGGCCAATTCCTCGCCCACGCGGCGGCCGAGCTTCCTGGCAATTTCCACGCAATCGGCCATGGTCACGCCGGACACAGGCACAAAGGGGCAGACATCGGTCGCTCCCATGCGCGGGTGGGCGCCGTGGTGCCGGGACATGTCGATCAGCTCGGCGGCCTTTTTTATGGCCTGGAATGCCGCTTCCTCGACTGCCGCCGGACTGCCGGCAAAAGTAACCACCGTACGGTTGGTGTCACGGCCAGGATCGACATCCAGCAACTCCACAGCGGCCACTTTTTTGATCGCCGCGGTTATCTGTTCGATGACGCCTGAGTCGCGGCCTTCGGAAAAATTGGGAACGCATTCAACTATTTGCTTCATTTTTCTTTCTCCTCGTTTTTCTGTTCTTGGCGCGCCACTGCTCAATTTCCTTATGGTGGCCCGAGAGCAGGACTTCGGGCACATCCAGGCCGCGATAGGTGCGCGGCTGCGTGTACTGGGGAAAAGTGAATTGGTCTTGCTGAAAAAAGGAATCTCCCTCAACCGACTCCGGGTTGCCGACCACGCCGGGGATCATGCGGCTGACCGCTTCCAGCAGAGCCTCGGCGGCGATCTCGCCGCCCATGAGCACATACTCGCCCAGCGAGATCTCTTCGTCGACCAACTGGTCTATGGCCCGTTGGTCGACCCCTTCGTAGCGCCCGCAGATCAGTATCAGATGATCGGCGGCGGCCAGCGCCTTGACCTTCTCCTGCTTGAGTATGCGCCCGTAGGCGGAAAAAAGGATCACACGGCCGTCCTGCCGGCTCTTGACGCTCTCAACGGCGCGAAAAAGGGGGTCGGGCATCAGCACCATACCCGGGCCGCCGCTGAAGGGGCGGTCATCCACCTTGCGATGCTTGTCGCGGCTGAATTCGCGCAGGTCATGGACCTCCACTTCCACCAGGCCTTTCTGAATGGCCTTTTCGAGCAGTCCATAATTCAGGAAACTCCTGACCAGTTCGGGGAAGATGGTGATGATCGAGAATTTCACTTGTTCAGATCCCGCAATCCGGCCGGCGGATCGATGACCATGGATTTGGTCCGGCGGTTGATCTTGATGACCAGGCTTGCGTGCCAGGGTATATAAACAGTTTCACCCGTGACCTTGTCTTCGATTTCCAGCAGCTGGTTCAGGGAATACTGCGGCTGGGCTTTGACCGTGCCCCAGCAATTCCCCTGCAGGTCGAAAACCTTGAATCCGAGCATGGTATCGCCAGGCTGTACCTTGGCTTCCGGAACATCGGCGTACAGTGAATAGCCGACGATGCGCAGCGCTTCGGGGATGCTGCGGACGCCGTTGAATGCCATAATGGCTTCGTTGCCTGCAGAGGACACATGTTCGATGGTTTGGGACAGACTACGACGGCTTGATCTCAACTCAACCGCAATTCCCTCTCCCGGGGTGACGATGCCGGGGGAAAGGCTGACGACCACTTCCCCCTTATTCCCTCTCGTTCTTAAAATCTTGCCGATCAATACCAATGAAAATCAAGATTGCTGTTGATCGAAATTCTCAATTATTTCCAAATTGAACCGTCTTCTCTGCTTCATGCCGGCCGCGGCCAAAATGGTGCGGATGGCCCGGGCCGTTCTGCCTTGCTTGCCGATCACTTTGCCCAGGTCGGATTGATGCACGCGGAGTTCCAGGATGGTGGTCTGTTCGCCATCGATTTGAGTCACCACTACTTGATCAGGATTGTCAACTAACGCTTTGCACACAGATTCAACTAGTTGTTTCACGTTGTCCTCCTTACTTCCCTGTATTTAGTTTCTTTACAAGCGATTTGACGGTTACAGAGGGCTGTGCCCCCTTGCCGATCCACTGGTTGTATTTTTCCATATCGATTTTGACCAGGGCTGGATTGGTCAGGGGATTATACTGACCGAGCAATTCGATGTAGCGTGATTCCCTGGGTTTTTCCCGGTCCACGGCCACAATGCGGTAATAAGGCTTCTTTTTTGCTCCGAATCTTGTCAGACGAATAACGACCATGAAATTTGCTCCTATATAAGACTTGCGAAATACAAATCTACCTCATTTTGGAAAAATTGTCAAATTTTTTCAACATCTTTCTGAAAAACGGCTTTTTAAAGTTTTTTTTCATTTCAAAATAGCTTTTCAGCACCTGGTTGACCTCGGAAACAGGCCGACCCGCCCCCCGGGAAATGCGCAAGCGCCGACGGCCGTCAACGATCTTGGGGTTGTCGCGCTCTTTGCTGGTCATGGATTCTATCACGGCCATCAAGTGACGGATGCGCTTTTCATCGACATGAATATCGGAGGTCGCGCCCTTGAACCCCAGGTTGGGCAGCATGCCCATGATTTCATTCATGGGGCCCAGCTTTTCCACCTGCCGCAATTGGGCCAGGAAATCCTCCAGGCTGAATTCATTTTTCAGCAGCCGTTGGGAAAGAACCTCGGCCTGCTTGTGGTCAAAATCCTTTTCTGCCTTCTCGATCAGGGTCAGCATGTCGCCCATGCCCAATATTTTTGCCGCCAGGCGCTCGGGAAAGAATTTCTGCAGGTCGCCGGGCTTTTCGCCGATGCCGATGAACTTGATCGGCTTGCCGGTGACGCTGACGATGGAAAGGGCGGCGCCACCGCGCGCATCGGCGTCGAGCTTGGTCAGGATGATCGCATCCACCCCGATTTTTTCGGCGAAACTCTGGGCGGAATTGACTGCGTCCTGTCCGGTCAGGGCGTCGGCCACAAAGATGGTCTCGGCCGGCTGCAGTGCTGCCTTGACCTGACGCAGTTCCTCCATTAGTTCTTCATCCACGTGCAGGCGGCCGGCCGTATCGACGATGACGTAATCGTAGCCGGTGTCCGCGGCGTTTTTTTTCATTGCGCGCACCAGAACGGACAGGTCGCGGCTGTCGCTTTTGAAGAAGTTGATGCCGCTTTCGCGGGCGATGATCTCCAACTGCTCAGCGGCCGCCAGGCGCTTCAGATCAAGCGAGCAGAGCAGGGAACTTTTATCAAGCCCTTTCAGGTGCAAGGCCAGCTTGCCGGCCGTGGTGGTCTTGCCCGAGCCCTGCAGGCCTGCCAGCATGATGATGGTGGGTTTGAGCGGGCTGCGGTTCAGCTCGCGGTTCTGCGAACCCAGCATGGCTGTCAATTCGGCCTGGACGATCTTGATCACCTGCTGGGTGGGATTGAGGCTGTCGTGGACTTCGCGGCCCATGGCCTGGACGCGTATGTTCTCGATGAATTTCTTGACCACCTTGAAGTTGACGTCGGCTTCCAGTAGCGACAGGCGGATGTCCTTCAAGGCCTGCTGCATGTTCTCTTCGGTGACCTTCACTTCGCCGCGCAGGAAGCGCAGGACCTTGTTCAGGCGTTCGCTTAAATTTTCCAGCATGCGTATTTCACTCGCTCAACATGGCGACCGGCGGTTTCTGCGCCAGGCGCCAAACGGGATAAGGCCCGGGCCGGTTGCTCCACTGCTGGACGATAACACGGTTGAAAAAGCCCCAGGCCGCCAGGCTGTCGGTGGATTCGGGCTCAAGCAGCACAGGCACAAGCCGGGCCAACGGCTGAGACAGGCTGACGTAATAGGAGCCGGACGGAATATCGACTTCCGCTTTTTCGTAATTCCCCTTGATGGTATTCAGGACATGCCCCTGGAAAATGTCCTTATCGGTCTCCACCCCGCTGATCTTGAAGTTTTCGGCTTCAGCCTTGAAACCTTCCAATATCCGCTCCACACGGATGCCGTGCCGGTTCAAATTGGCCAGCGCCTCGGGCTGATGCGGCATCAGGACGTAACCGGCCGGCAGTTCCAGGCTGCGTCTGGGGACAGCCAGGGAAAGGTAGGGCAGTTTGTAATCTTTCGGCACATCGGTCTTTTTTATGATGAATTCGCCCATCCGCGCCGGGTACTTGGCACGGTCTTCAGGCTTAATGGCTTCCTTGACGAACTCGTAGCTTTTCAGCGTCAGGTCGAACAGTTTTTCCAACGTGGATTCCAGCGCGAATTCACCGCTGCTGAAACGAGCGATGGTTTCCCGGTCGGCCCGGCGCGCCAGCTCAGCCAGGGACCCGATGTTCTTGGCCGTATAAGCCAGGATGGAGGCGACAAAGGCGCGGGAAGCGAGCACGCGGGTCCTGAAATCGGCGTAGGAATAATTTTCGTTCAAAATGCTGAAACGGTTGCGCAAACCGACATAATTCTGGCCATAGCGGGCTTCCTGCGCTTCGCTGATCCAGCCCATTTCCGGGACCTGGCGGTCAACGAAATTGCCGTAGGGCACACTATCGTAGCCGTGAACGGTTTTCAGCGCCTGGGCCACGGCCGGAAAAAGTTTCTGCCACATGGTGTCACGCAAGGCTTTGTCGCTGTTGGGATTGAGCTGGGTGGAATAGGTCACCGGCTCCTGGTGGAAGGAGCCGTTGGTGGTGTGCATGTCCACGGTCAGCAGCGGGTCCCAGGAATTGAACACATCGACCAGGGCCCGCACCTCGGGAGATTCCAGTTTCATGTAGTCGCGGTTCAGGTCCAGGTTCTGGCCGTTGTAACGCAATCCGGCCAGTTCGGGACCCAGGTCGCGGCGGTTGTGACCGAGCTTGTCGTTGCCGTCGGCGTTGAAAATGGGGATGAACAGCAGCACCTGGCTGTCGAGCAGTCCGGCAAACTTGCCCAGGGCGATGTCGCGGATGAGCATCAGCGACGCCTCCTTGCCCTCCACTTCGCCGGCATGGATGTTGGCCATGACCAGCACGGCCTGCTTGCCGGCCAGGCGCAGATCTTCAGGGCGACTGACTTTTTCCCTGCTCAGCACCACTAGCGGCACCAGCCGCCCTTCGCTGGAAGTCGTCAAAGGCAGGATCTTCACCATATCCGATTTTTTCTGCACCTGGTACAAAAAATTCATGACATCTTCATATAAAGATGTCTTCGTATAATTCGAACTTTCGGCCACGGTCAGGATCGCTTCGGCCGGCAAAAAACAGGAAAACAGAAAAACAGTGATCAACAAAATTGTGCGTTTCATAAGACCTCCGGGAGTCATTATAACCGAAATAGGGCCTCCGGGACAACCGGTTTGTTCGTGACACGTAGCAGGGTAAAACAAGGCAAAGGGAAAAGGAAAAAATTGTTTGATTGTAGGGGCTGACCCCCGTGTCCGCCCATTTTCCATTCACGTCATCACGTTCGTTGATGCATGTAGAAAAGGACAGGCACAGGGGCCTGCCCCTACGGAAGCGTTTGCTTCGCACCCTCTGTCCTTGACATTTCCTATCCTATTTTCTATATTGATAATACAAAAACAAACAAATTTATGGAGGAAAAAATGGAAAAGAAACCTTATGTCCTGCCGCAGTTGGGATTCGGTTATAAAGACCTGGAACCGCACATTTCGGAGGCGCAGCTGCAGCTGCATCACCAGAAGCACCACGCCGCCTACGTCAACGGCGCCAACGCCATTTTGGAAACCCTGGACAAGAACCGCCGCGAAAACATTGACGGCGACGCCAAGGCCCTGAGCAAGGCGTTTTCATTCAACGCCGCCGGCCACCTGCTGCACTCCCTGTTCTGGGAAAACCTGGCCCCGGCCGCCAAAACCACGCCAAAACCGGAGGGCCCCATGGCCAAGGCCATCGACAGTGAATTCGGCAGCTTCGAGCGCTTCAAGAAGGAGTTCAGCCAGGCCGCGGTCAGCGCCGAGGGTTCGGGTTGGGCGACGCTGGTCTACTGCCGCCAGACTAACCGGCCGCTCCTGATGCAGATCGAAAAGCACAACACCAATGTCATCCCCATGTTCCGAGTCCTGCTGGTGCTCGACGTCTGGGAACACGCCTACTACCTGGATTACAAGAATGAACGCGCCAAGTTCGTGGAAAGTTTCTGGAACATCGTCAACTGGCAGGAAGTGAACAACCGCCTGGAAGCGATTCTCAAGTAATATTTTCAAAATGCCGGAATCACAACGGTCCGGCGCAGCCGCCGCGACAGTCATTTATGTCCCCTCGCCCATCGGCTGTCTCCGCATCAGCGGCAGCGAAAAAGGCCTGCGCGAACTGGAATTCTGTGAAAATCCTGGGCCTGAACCCAAAGAAGTCCCAGCCTGCCTGCGCCTCGCCGGCACACAACTTGAAGAATATTTCCAGGGCCGCCGCCTTGACTTTGACCTGCCCCTGGACCTGCGCGGCAGTGCATTTCAAATTAAGGTCTGGGCAGCATTGCGCGAGGTGCCGTACAGCCACACCGTGTCTTATGGTTCCATCGCCCGCGCCATCGGCAGGCCGAAATCCAGCCGCGCCGTGGGCGGCGCCAACCATCGCAACCCCGTAGCCATTATCGTCCCCTGCCACCGCATTATAGGCGGCGACGGACGCTTGACCGGCTACGGCGGCGGCCTGTGGCGCAAGCAGTGGCTTTTGGACCACGAAAGGACAATCAGTTGCCAGCTGCCAAAGCCGGGAAGCGGAACCGGTACTTGACTTTTAGCGGCCGTCCGTTAAAATGACACATTGTAGCGGCAAGGTGCCGCCTATCCGGGCCGTTCGCCCGGCGGAGGAAAAATGATTCCGGATCAAGGCACTCTCGGCGAAACGACTCCGGTCAAATTGCTGCTGACCCTGTACGAACAATTACAAACCGGCATCCTGTATTTAAGGCAAAATGAAATCCTGAAGGTTTTTTATCTCAACCGCGGCAAGATCAGTTGGGCAATATCCTCGGACGAAGCGGACAAAATTGAACATGTCCTCCTGGCCAGGAAGATGATCAGCCCCGAATTGCTGGCCCCCTATCAGGGCGGCGACAAGATCAAGGAATCCTTCGGCAAGATCCTGGTGGAAAACGGCGCGCTGAGCCTGGAGGCCTTGATCACCGCCATCCGGGAGCAGGTGCGGCTCATCGCTGCCAGCGTTCTGCGCTGGAACATCGGCAATTACCAGTTGGTGCAGGAATCTCCGCCAACCCGCCTGGTCAGTTTGGATCTGGAAATTCCCGGGCTTATCAGCAATTATGTTTTGTCGCAAATGGACATGAATATCGTCTGGGAAGAATTGGGGTCGCTATCCGGAGAACTGGAGCAAACCCCCCTGCCCGAGAAGAAGAGCCTCTATCCTTTGGACGACGAACAACAAGAGATTTTTTCCCACTTCAAGCAACCGCAGCTCCTGGAGTCGGTGCTTCTGGATTTTCCCGCCGAACGAAAATACCGCATATTGAAAATCCTGTACTTCTTTCTCTTAACCGGATTGCTGTGCAAAAAGGAAGCCGATAAAAAAACCTCGCTGGACTTCAGGGAACTGGACAGTTTGTTCGGCCAGGACCCGACCGCTGCGCAATCTGAAATAGACATTAAAATGCCGGACTTGATCAATGACGAGGATATCAAAGACATACCACTGGACGATCTTCCCGAAATTTCCGTCCAGAATAACACGGATAAAGACAAAGAATCATTGCCCGATCTTCCCGACCTGATGCCATCGGAAATGGCTGAAGTCAAGGAAGATATCAGAGAATTTCCGGCTCCGGTCGAAGTGGAAAAAGTGCAACCACGCATCCAGCCTCTGCTCAAGCCGGAAAAACAAAAGCCGCGGTGGCTGAGCATTACTTTTCTTTCAATCCTGCTGGCCGCCATTACCTTCTTACTGTTCCTTTGGTTTACTCGAACCCCCGCAACGCAGGAGCCCGTTGTATCCCGCCCGGCCGGCGCCAGGACCGACTTAAAAAAACAACCAGCCAAGCAAACCGAAGCGGATGTTCAAGAAAGCAAATCGCCGACCGCAATCAATGAGTCCGCCCAGGAAGAAATCCAACCGACCCGCAGCGAACCGCAGAAACCAAAACCCGCCCCGGAAAAAACAGTCCCCTTTGAAAGCAAAAAACAGCCCGAAGCAGCCGCGGCAGCTGCCCAGGCCCAGCAGCGATTCGCGGCCGGAAATTTCAATGCCGCCGCCGACATCTGGCGCGGCGAGATGGTCGGCACCCAGGTCAAGTACAGCATCCTGTTGGAAATGGATTGCCTGAAGGCATCGGTGCGCATCGCCTACGGTCAAATGACGGACAAGGAGAACTTTTTCCTTCTGAACAAAACCAACCGCGACGGACGCCGCTGCTGGCTGGTGCTTTGGGGCAAGTACCGCACCCAGGACGAAGCGGCTCTGGGCATGAAACTGGTACCTGAATATTTCATTAAGCAGAGCAACCCGCCCTCGGTGATCGAGCTGGAACCTTATTTATAAAACAAAGGCAGCAGGTTCGACGTTCGACGTTCGAAGTTCGAAGTTAAAGAAAGAGAAAATCGTTCAGGATTTTTTGCCTGATTGAATAGATTTCGTTTTAGTGCATTCGCTTACAACATCGAACATCGAACTCCGAACTTCGAACTTCGTTAAAATACTATGATCATCATGTCCTGGAGCAGCGAGTTTTTTGGGTTTTCGACGATGCGCCCCATTTCGAAGTCGTTGGCGTAAAAGATGAAAGTGGGGACCTTCTCCACCTCCATATCTTCCACGTAGTATTTCTGCCCGGCATCGGCTTTTTTTTCTACTTCATAAAAATTCACCTTGAATTCTGGAACATTGAGGGTGTCCAATATCTTTATAAAAACCGGGAGATGGTTCTTGGAGTCATCACACCAGAAGGCGAAATAGACATCAGCCTTCAACTCAGGAGCCTTGTTTTTCAGGTTTTCGATCAACTCCGCGTCGGGCTTGTAGGCATCGTAGATCTTCTTCCACTCGGGGTTAAGCAAAATATCAGCCTTGTTGGCCGCCTTTTGGCCCCAGGCGCTGACGTTCATGAGAATCAGGATAAAGGTTATGATAAGGAAATGTTTCATATTGCCTCCTAACGATGATAAATTATTTTTACGGACCCCTTTTTGCCAAGAAAAACGACATCATTGTCGTTGAGTTCGCGTTCATCGATCTTTTCTTCGTTCAGGTAAACCCCATTGGTGGAATTGAGGTCCTTGACGAATACCTTGCCCGAACGGGCAAAGATCTGGCAATGCAGTTTGGAAACGATCGATTCCTGGATGATGACCAGAGACTGGGCTGGATCGCGGCCGATCGACAGAGGGTTGTCAGTGACCAGATAAGTGCTGATCTGCTGGCTGCCTACCAACACTTCGATCTTGCCGTGGATACCCGGAGAAGAGGCCGGACGGCTTTCAACGGCCGGTTGGGATTCGACCTGGGTCAGTCCCAGGTCCACGGCCACTTCCTCAACGGGTGCTTCGGATCGGATTTCAGGAAAAGCCTCCCGGCGGCGGCGGAAGATCCAAAGTATGCAAACAACAATGACCACTACTGCGACGGCGGCCAGCAGCAGCGCAGTTTGGTTAGCCTGCCAGAAGCCCAGAATGGAAAAGCCGGCAGAACGGGCGGAAAAGGATTGCTGGAGGGGGCATTGTCCGCGGCCGGCAACTGCCGGCTCTGAAAACGATCTTTTTTTCATGCTGGCCTCCTATAAAACGTATTGGTTGATAAAATTGACAAGAAATCTTTCCTTTTCCCGCCTTCTGATTTTATTGACCGCCATAAAGGCCTCATCGACCTCCTGACCATTGATCGAGCCGGCGATAATAATCCTCAGGTCATTGCCCAGAGTGATGGCCCGGATATTCCCACCCGTAAGCGCAAAGCTATGATCGCCGCGGGTGTTGGAATTGAACATGATGATCTTTTTTTTAAATTTGAGCTGGCCCAGGCAGTATTCTCCTGTTCCGCCATGAAGGTGCACCATATCCAGCGAGACCAGGAGATTGGCCTGCAGGGCCTTCGCCCACAAAGCCTCGGCGGCAACGAAATTATTCAGGAGAAATTTGACCCGGCCCAGCATGGGCATAGCCAGACTCTCGGCTTTGGAGTTGATCAAAGCGTCGGCCAGGCGGTCGGCGGCGAGGAAGTCGCGCGCTTCCAAAAAACCGCGCAGACGCACTAATTCATAGTTCAGGCTGCCCAGCTTGCCATAGCCGACAGTCGTATCCTGCGTGGAGATAGCCTTTTCCTGAGGCTGAACCGTTTCCGAAAGATTCTCTGGGGATTCAATTTCTTGCGCATACTGGTTCGGCTCTGCCGTCTTGTCTTCCGCGGCTGGTTCGTCGGCAACAAAGTTCTTTCGTTCGCCAACTTCGGTATCCACGGTTTCCGCATCTTTATTCTGTGGCGTTTCGTTCGCGACCGTTGCCGCGGCCTCGTTCTCAGTTAGCGCGGCCGTGCCAGCGGCAGCATCCCTGGTCAAGGTTTCAGAAATCTGCGTCCGGGTTCCATCGGCCGTGCCGCTTTTGCCTTCATCCAGATCGCTTTTGCCGGATAGAAAGATAAACAAAAACACTCCCGCCACCAACAGGGCCAGGAAGGCGAGAATTTTCAGCGGCATCAACAATAAGCCGCGGCCTTTTTTTTGCAGCGAAACGATCTTCTGGGTCACATCCGGGAAAGCGGTAAAACCGGCCTGGGTCATGTCGCTGCGGATATTGCGGAGTTCATCGATCATGTCGCGGGCATTCTGGAAACGTTTTTCCACTTTTTTCTGCAGGGCCATCAGGATGATTTTTTCCAGTTTTATGCCAATCTCCGGATTAAAAATGGAAGGTCGCGGCGGCGGGGTTTCCAAGTGGGCTTTTTGGATCTGGAACTCGGAGTTGGTTTCCGAATCGAACGGCACCCGGCCGGTGAGCACTTCATAAAAAGTGACGCCCAGGGAATACAGGTCGGTGCGGAAATCGATGTCCTTGCCCTGGATCTGTTCCGGCGATGTATACCATGGCGTCCCGAGCAGAATCCCGGTTTTGGTCAGCCCCTGGGAGCCGAATATTTTGGCGATGCCGAAATCAGAGATTTTTATCTTGCCGTCCTTGCCGATCAAGATGTTCGCCGGTTTGATGTCGCGGTGAATCACGTTGTTGCTGTGAGCGTAACGCAAGCCTTCGGCGATCTGGATGATAATATCGACGGCTTCGGCCGGGTGGAGTTGTTTTTTCTCCAGCAACAATTCCTTTAAACTTCTGCCCTCAATATATTCCATGGCGATGATGTAATCGTTTTCGATTCTGTGAAAACTGAAGATCGTGACGATATGAGGGTGGTTCAGCCGCGCCTGGGTCATGGCTTCGATCTTGAACCGCTCCATCAGCTGCTGGTTGTCGGCAAACTGCGGGTGAATAACCTTCAAGGCCACTTCACGATTGAGCATGGTGTCCATGGCGAAATAGATGGTGCCCATGCCGCCCCGGCCGATCTCGGCCCGGATGAGAAAAGTTCCCAGCTTATCGCCGATCTTGATCATGTGTCACAAACCAGCGAAAAGAATTTGTTGCCGTCGTTGACGATCATTTTCTGGCCATTTTCCATGTCGACCAATACCTTGATGATGTTGAACTGGTAATTGTTGAAAAAATACTGAAGCTTGACATCCGGTTCGCCGGCACGGATCTCGACGCATTGATCCTGGTAATAGCAAACCAGCGCCTGGTCCTTGAGGTATTCCAGCGCCAGGGGCTGGCGCGCTTGCAGGCCAGTGAATTCGCTGATTATTTTAATGGTTCCTTTCAGGGAGTAAACCGCGGTACGGTTGCGTTCAGGATCATTGTACAGCATGGTCATCAGGCCGCCAACGTTATTGAAAAACAGCCGCGTCTTTTCAGAATAGGTCAGCTCCGGGATCGGGAGCGGCATGTTTTCCGGAGTCTGCCATTTTGATATTGCATAATAATGGTTCAGATCATGAAATATGAATATGTTCTCATTGATAAAATCAGGCATGATCTGTTGCCGGATATTGGGGATTTCATAAATCGGAATGCCAGAGGAATCGATCCCCTTGGAAAACAGGGAATTGGCGTCCTGAATGGCAAGTAGTGCTTTTATTGTGCCTTGCTTGAGTAACCTGTAGCCGAGCGCCTTGGTCTGTGTCCTTTTAAGCATATATATCCCGGTGGCACCGCAAGGGACAACTTGGTTGTCGCCGCCCAAATCGATCGGCTGGAGCGATTGGTTGTCCAGATTAAAAATATAAAGACGATTATTTTTAACCACATGGAGTTTGTGGCCGCTCAGAAACCTGCAGTCGGCGGCGGTAATCCCCATGTCGTGGAGGATTGAGGAGTCAATCTCGCTGATCATCTGTGTCCTTCTTTTTTTAGGGCTCTGTTCGGGTTTGATGGCAAGTTCGCTTTCCACTCTGGCGTTGCCGTCGGGAGCGAAAAAAACATACCACAGGCCTGTAAGTATGCCCAACATGATCAGTACGGCAATGACGCTGGTCAGCTTGCGTCTCGGTTTGCTCAGGCGGATCGGCTTGGTTTTTTCAAGCATTTCCAGGGAACCGACGCGGATCACCTGAACCGTGATATTGTCAGAACCGCCATGGGCGTTGGCCAGCTTGACCATAGCGTTGGCCGCCTCTTCCGGGTAATCGCCCATGGTCACCTTCAGGATGGTATCATCTACCAGCATATTGCTCAGGCCGTCGGAACAAATGACCAGAGCGTCGCCGTCCTCGAGAATTATGTCATTCATGATTTCCGGAGAAAAAGTTTCCCGGGCGCCCAACGACATGTAAAGTACATTTTTCTGAGGATGATCGCGGGCCTCTTCGAGGGAGATCCTGCCCTCCTCGACCAATTTTTCAACAAAAGAGTGATCGGTGGTTATTTTTTTTATCTTGTTCCTGCGGATCAGGTAGATGCGCGAATCTCCGACATGAGCAATGAATGCTTTCATGCCGGCAATGACCACGGCCGAAAAAGTGGTGCCCATTCCCCTTTTCTCAATATCGGCCGCAGCCTTTTTAAAAACTATGGAATTGGCTTTTCTGACCGCCAGTTCCAGGCAGTGCGAGATGGAGGTGTTTTTCTTCCTCAGGCTTTTGTAGGTTTCATAAAATGTCTCCGAAGCCAGCTTAGAGGCAACGTCCCCGGCCTGGTGCCCACCCATGCCGTCAGCCACGATGAACAGAAACTCATTGTCGTTGATTTTTCCATTCAGGAAATAATCCTCGTTGGTGGTGCGAACTTTGCCTATATCGCTCTTGGCAAAAAAGTGGATATCCATTTTTATTTGTTCACCATTGATTGCGATCGCCTTTTTTTTGCGCCGTGACGCTCATACCGTTTCTCCCTCGATTTTGCAGCAACCTGGCCGCCAGAGCGAAAAAAATCATCGCCTGCCTCCGTTTTTTCTATTAACACAACGATTTTTTTTTGTCAATCGCGTCAATAATGAAAGTGCCGCCAATAGTTCAGGTCCTGGCGGTCACGGAAACGGGAACGGCTTTGGCCACCGCTTCGGCCACCAATTCCAGGTAACGTTCACGGGTGTAGTGTTTCAGGCAGTGTTCCCGAGCCTGGCCGGCAACTTTGCGCCCCTGCGGACCTGCAGCCAAGTCGATCCCGGCGGCAAAGGGCCCGGGGGCGGGGGCAGCCAAAATGGCCAGGTCGGGAGTAACGGTTTGCGTGTGGGTAGGCAGGTCGGTAGCCACGACCGGCACTCCACTGGCCAGGTAGGAATAGATCTTCAGCGGAATGTTGGTGCCCAGGGTACGCGGGGAGACAAGAATGTCAGCCGTTTGCAAGTAATAAGGAATTTCGGCGGCGGATTTCTGTCCCAGCAACAGCACCCGTTTGGCCAATCCAAGGGCCTGCAAGCGGCAACCCAACTCCTCCACCTGGTGTGCCTTGCCCCCGATCAGCACCAGGCGGAAATCGTCGCTCAGAAAATTTAAACTGTCGAGCAACAGGGGAATGCCCTGGTAAGGCTCCAGGGTGCCCGTATACATGATGATCTTTTTCCCGTCGGGGTTCACCTCTCTTTTCAAGCGCAGCAGTTTTTCCGGGTCGCGGGCCGCTGGACGGTCATCCATGAAGTTTTCGATCATGGTCAACTTGGTCGCGGCGGTGATGCCGGCGGCGTGGTCATACAAGGCACGGCAGATCACAATGACCGCGGCGGCGTTTTTCAGAGAGATGTTTTCGATGATCCTGAACAGACGAATCACAATTCTCGAGCGCGTGAACTGGAAATTATCCATCTGCTGGACCAGCGAGGAATGCATGTCGTACAAATGGGGAATCCCGGTCAGCTTCTGGCAGGTGACGCCCATGATGTTTCCTTCCTCATGGGTGTGGATCAGGTCGTATTTCCCGACAAAGAGCCGGCGCAGCACTTTTAAAAACAGAAAAAAATCCAGGATCAGCTTGGCTGCGGACGGCCCGGTTTTTACCGCCCTGATCCAGGGCGGGCGCCAGCAGCGGAAAATCCGCAGCCCGGGAATTTCCTTGTCCTGGCCGAATGGATAGGTGACCAAGTCAACGGTATGGCCCAGGGCGGCCAGGGCTTTAATGCGGAAATATTCGGAAAACGGTGTTCCCCGCGGTTCAAAAAAGGGTTCGGGGGCGATCATCAATATTTTCATTTTCAAACCCTATGAATTCGCGGATGGAATATTCGTTTTTGTCCAAACCCTCATGGTAAATGCGCGAGAGCATCTCGGCCAGCAGCCCCAGTGAAATGGCTTGAAAGCCCAGGAATACCATCAACAAGGTGAAGAACAGCAAAGGCCGGCCGGCTATGCCCTGGTTCAGAACGAACTTGGTATAGGTAAGGTAAGCGCCGCTGACCATTCCGGCCAGGATCATCAGCAAGCCGGCGCCACCGAAGATCTGCAGGGGGCGGTGCGAATAAGCCAGAAGAAATTTTATGGAGATCAGGTCGAGCACCACCCGGAAGGTCCGGCCCAGGCCATACTTGGACTTGCCGAACTTGCGCTGGCGGTGGTTGACGATGATCTCGGTCGACTTGATGCCCATGCGCGAGGCGATGGCCGGGATGTAGCGGTGCATCTCTCCGTAAAGTTTCATATTCTTGACCACATCGCTGCGGAAGCCGCGCAAAGTGCAGCCGTAATCGTGCAGCTTGATGCCGGTGATCCAGGAGATGAGCTTGTTGCCGAAAAAAGATGGCACCCTACGGGTCAGCCACTTGTCATGGCGGTCGCGGCGCCAGCCATTGACGATGTCGAAACCCTCGCTCACCTTGTCCACCAGAAGGGGGATATCGGCCGGGTCGTTCTGCAGGTCGGCGTCCATGGCCACGACCACCTCACCGCTGGAGTATTTGAAGCCGGCGGAAATAGCGGCGCTCTGCCCGAAATTCTTACGGAATTTGATGATCTTGACCCGCGGGTCGCCGGCGCGGATATTTTTTAATTCGGCCAGGGAATGGTCGGAACTTCCGTCATCGATAAATATGATCTCATAATCCTCACCCCGGTCCTTGACCGCGGCAGCGATCTCGCCATGAAGAATGGCGACGTTTTCAGCTTCGTCGAAGACCGGGATGACTATGGACGCAAGCTTTTTTTTCATTGAACCCTTTTAGCATAACTGGAAAAATATTACAAGGCGCAGAACATAATAGAGGTAGAGGGATAGAGAGGTAGAGAGGTAAGTGCTAACCAGAAATATTTCATCGATTTCTTGTTCACTTTACCTCTTTACCCCTTTACCTCATTACTTCTAATATGCTAGCTTATGGCCCTTCTATTGACAAAACTGCCGTTTTGCGTTATGCTTTTTTATTAAGAGATTAGGGCTTTGCAACAAACAGACCGAATAGAGTTTATCTTCAGTCTCCCGAGCATGATTCCCAACCGCTTAATCAATCAAAAAGAAAAGAGGATTTTGACAAATGAATTTTGAACAGTTACAACTCAGCCCCCAGTTGCTGCGGGGCATTGCCGACATGGGTTTTACGGAATTGACCCCGGTCCAGGAAAAGACCCTGGACATCACCCTGGCGGGCCGCGACGTGGCCGTGCAGTCGCAGACCGGCACCGGCAAGACCGCCGCTTTCCTGATCACCATTTTCCAGCGCCAACAAGCCGTGGCCGCCGCCTGGCGCAAGGCGCTGATCATCGCGCCCACCCGCGAGCTGGCCGTGCAGATCGAGGCCGAGGCCAAGCTCATAGGCCGCCACCTTAATCTGAAAGTGGGCAGTTTCTACGGCGGCGTGGGCTACAACCGCCAGGAGGCGCTGCTGAAACGGGGCGTGGACATCATGGTCGGCACTCCGGGCCGCCTGCTCGACCTGGAGCAGAAAGGCACGCTGAGCATGCGCAATGTCGGTTTTTTGGTCATCGATGAAGCCGACCGCCTTTTCGACATGGGCTTTTTGCCCGACATCCGCAAAATCCTGCGCCGGGTTTCGGCCATGCAATACCGGCAGACCATGCTGTTCAGCGCCACCCTTTCGGCACCGGCGCTGCAGATCGCCCGTGAATACATGAACCAACCGGAAAAGATATCGGTCACCCCGGAAAACATGACCGTGGACACGATCACCCAGGAACTCTACCACGTTGGCAGCCGCGAAAAGATCAACCTGCTGCTGGGCATACTGAAGCGGGACAATCCCAGGAGCGTGCTTTTCTTCACCAACATGAAGTGCGACGCCGAGCGCTTGAGCCGTCGCCTGGAACTCAACGGCTTCCCCAACGAGTTCCTGACCGGCGACCTGGCTCAGAGCCGGCGCCTGCGCATCATTGACGATTTCAAGTCAGGGAAAGTGCTTTTCATGGTGGCCACCGACGTGGCCGGCCGCGGTTTGCACATCGAGGGCCTGGACATGGTGGTCAACTACGACCTGCCCGGCGAGAGTGAGAACTACGTGCACCGCATCGGCCGCACCGCCCGCGCCGGCAAAAGCGGCAAGGCCGTGACCCTGGCCTGCGAAAAATACATCGCCAACCTCGAAGGGATCGAGAAACTGATCAACGCCAAGATTCCGGTCGTGTTCCCCGAGGATGACATGTTTCTGCGCGACATGAGCCGCGGCCATATCTTCAAGCCCAGGTCCGGCGCCCCGGCCAGCCGCCCACGCAGCGGCCAGCAGCGGACCTCCCAGCAGCGAAGCGGACGGCCGCGGACCGGCAGCAGGCCCAGGAATCACTCCCGCTCCGAAAACCGCAAATCGTATTAGCATCCTAAAAGATAATATTCAGGCAAAGTGAGAGGCAAAAATGGCTCAAGGTGAAAGCAAGCAGATCATATTTTCCATGTCAGAAGTCAGCCGCATCCACCCGCCGCACCGCCAGGTGCTCAAGGACATCTCCCTTTCCTTTTATTACGGCGCCAAGATCGGCGTCCTCGGTTTGAACGGTTCGGGCAAGAGCAGCCTGCTGAAGATCATCGCCGGCGTGGACCAGGATTTCCAGGGCGAGGTTATCCCGGCCCGCGACTACTCTCTGGGTTTCCTGGAGCAGGAGCCGCAGCTGGACCCGGACAAAACCGTCAAACAGGTCATTTCCGAAGCCGTGCAGCCAGTCCTGGACAAGCTGGCCGATTTCGACCATGTTAACGAGGGCTTCGCCAATCCCGATTTAAGCGAAGCCGACATGGAAAAACTGATCGCCAAACAGGCCGCCATCCAGGAAAAGCTCGACGAGATGGACGCCTGGAACCTGGACAGCCGCCTGGAGAACGCCATGGACGCCCTGCGCTGCCCGCCGGCCGACACCGCGGTGGCCACCCTATCCGGCGGCGAGAAACGGCGCGTGGCCCTGTGCCGCCTGCTGCTGCAGGAGCCGGACATCCTGCTCCTCGACGAGCCCACCAACCACCTTGACGCCGAATCGGTGCAGTGGCTGGAGCACCACCTGCAGGAATACAAGGGGACGATCATCGCCGTCACCCATGACCGCTATTTCCTGGACAATGTGGCCCAGTGGATCCTGGAACTCGACCGCGGCGAGGGCATCCCCTGGAAGGGCAACTACTCTTCCTGGCTTGAGCAGAAACACCAGCGGCTGGCCAACGAAGCCAAGGCTTCGCAGCGCCAGCAGCGGCAGCTGGAGCGCGAACTGGAATGGGTGCGCATGTCGCCCCGGGCCCGCCAGGCCAAGGGCAAGGCCCGGCTCAGTTCCTACGAAAAGCTGCTCGCCGCTGAAAAGAGCGTGCGCATCGATGAGGCGCGAATTTACATCCCCTCGGGACCGCGCCTGGGCGAACTGGTCATCGAGGCCAACGCCATCAGCAAGGCCTACGGTGACAAGCTGCTGTTTGAGAACCTGTCGTTCAACCTGCCCCGCTCGGGCATAGTCGGCGTGATCGGCCCCAACGGCGCCGGCAAGACCACCCTGTTCCGGCTGCTGACCGGCCAGGAAAATCCCGACAGCGGTTCCATCCGCCTCGGCGAAACGTCCAAGCTGGCCTATGCCGACCAGGAGCGCGCCGCCGTCGACCCGGAAAAACCGGTCTGGGAAGTGATCGGCGGCGGCCAGGAGACCTTCATGCTGGGCGGCAAGCTGGTCAACGCCCGCGCCTACGCCTCCTGGTTCAACTTCACCGGCGGCGACCAGCAGAAAAAAGCGGGGGTTTTATCCGGCGGCGAACGCAACCGCCTGCACCTGGCGCGCATCGTCAAGGCCGAAGCCAACGTGCTGCTGCTAGACGAACCGACCAACGACCTCGACGTCAACACCCTGCGCGCCCTGGAAGACGCGCTCGACGATTTCGCCGGCTGCGCCGTGGTCATTTCCCACGACCGCTGGTTCCTGGACCGCATCGCCACCCATATCCTGGCCTTCGAGGGCGAGAGCCGCGTCTGCTGGTTCGAGGGCAATTACTCCGACTACGAGGCCGACCGCCACCGCCGCCTGGGCCACGAAGCCGACCGCCCGCACCGCATCCACTACCGCAAGCTCAAGCTCGGTTGAGCGTTCCGAACTCCCCATTCATTGTCCGGTCAATAAAGCGCGGCTGGTTTTTCGCTGTCCTGCTCGCGGGCGTAGTGTTCAAGCCACTCGAGTTTTTTTTGCCAGGTTTGCGGCGATACCCCGGCCAGAGTGATTATTTTTTCTGCATTGATTGTCACGGCTCCATTCAGCAATCCGCCGATAACAGCGAACGTGTAGCACGTTCTTAGCCAATAATTGTCAATATGAACGTTTTTTTCCGGATTCGCGCCGACCACCAGTCCGACGCCCAAACCAATGGCTATCCCGGTCAGGAACTTCAACTTCCTCAGAAGCGTAACATGGTTCACTTGTTGCAGATCGATGCTCCTTCCCTGGCCGGAATCCCGATCATATATCAGAAGAGCATCCACCTTGACGGCCAGCAGCTCACCTCTAACCTTGCTGCCGTCGGTCATGGTCACTTCCACCGTCGCTCCCCGCCGCTC
>SPCN01000094.1 GCA_004525465.1 Chrysiogenales bacterium
ATCCACCTGATCCCCCCGCCCCGCAGCCGGAACCGCAAATCTCAACCGTCTCCATCACCAGCACTCTTTCTATTCCCCAGCCTTTTTTTGTTTTCAGGATCGCGCAGGGCTTGGGCTACAAGACCGGTTTGATCGCCGAGGTCCAGATCCGCAAAAATCCAAACCGCGTGCAAAACTTTGACGCATTGATCATCGATGAATGGGCTTTGCAGCAAATGGATGAGGATTTCTTCTGGCAGGGAACACGCCTTTCCGTTGCTATCAGAACCGAAGTCGTATCGAAAATGGAAATCGCCTTGGATTTTTCCTATTTTCTTAAACAATACGAAGGCCTGGAAGCCTTGGACATGGATGGCGCTCCGATCCTGCCGCAGGCATTCCGCCAAGACAGGCTTTCCCAGGTCACCATGAAAATAGCAAGATCTTTCGGCAATTTCGGGTTCTACCTTACCGGGAGCTACCGGAAAAATATTTCCAACGATTTGTATTTCCGCTACGGTTTCTATACAATTTCAGCCGGTTTGGATTATGTAATGTGACATGAATTATAAAAAAATGTTTTTCATCTACTTGCAGGTTTTGGCCGCCATATCCTTACTGGCCCAGACCCCAGCTTTCCATTATTTCGACCACAACAAACTGACCGATATTCAAGGAGAGGTGCAAAGCATCGGCTATGAAGAGGTGTATGGAAAAAAATCAGAATTTCTGATGCTCTCCATCCAGAGTGACGACCAGCGCCTGTTCCAGGTCGAAGTCTGCCCGCAGTGGTTCTTTGCCACCGATATCGCCGTGGGTATGAAGATCCGCATCCATGGATCCCTGCTGCAGACCTCCGCTAACAAGCTGTACCTGATCGCCCAGGAAATTTCCATCAAGGGCGAAAGGATCACACTGCGTGACAGCAAAGGCTTCCCCATGTGGAGCCAGAAAGGCCGGTCTGGAGGACAGGGGAAGCGCAGGGGGCCCGGAGGACGCGGCAAAAGGTGAAGATCACCTTCAAATACATCGCCATCCTGTTCGGGATCAGCTTTCTCAGCATTGCGATTTTTTATTTTATGAACCTGAACAATCGTCGAGCCGTAGAAACACAAACGCTCGCCCTGGCCGTATCTGAAGGAAAAACCATTGAGAAGGTCATGGGCAAAGCGGCCGTCTATCTTCTGGAAAAAGGCGAAAGCGACCTGATCCGCTTCATGAATGAAATTTTTGACAACGACCAGGTGATCTACATTGCCCTTGGACGTTCCGGCCGCTTGATTCACGCCGCAACCAAATTCGAAGGTTACCTGCCGATTGAGACTGACTCCCAATCCGTAAGAACTTTCACTTCACCATTGGGAGAAATTATCGAAGTGACAGCGAGCATGCGCGACCGTTTTGGGAACGCTTACAAAGTGCACATCGGCTATTTTATTGCCGCCATCGGAGAAATCCACAACGCCGCCAAAAAGAATTTCCTGCTACTGACCCTGATGCAGGCGGCCATCGTGCTACTGCTCATCGCCTTTCTTTTCAGGTTCAACCGCCAGATGAGTCGCAAGGAATTGGAAGTTCAACGGGAAAAAGAAAAGCGGGAAAAATTACAGGAGATATCTCTCATTACCGCCGGCATCAATCATGAAATCAGAAACCCGTTGAACTCGTTATACCTCAGTTACCAGATGCTGGAACCATTGCTCGACCATGCCAATCAGGAAGCCGTTTTTCATAGCAATTCAATCAAAAGGGAGATCAAGCGCATACAACAGATCATTGAGCGCTTTTCCACATTAAGCCAGGCCATCTCGGTGCGCCGGGAAGAAATCGATCTGCAGCAATTTTTTAAGGACATGCAGCCTGTTTGGGCAGGAATGGCCAGGCGGCCTGAAATCATCAATCGTCATGAACCGGAAATGAAAATCACCTCCGACAGGAGCCTGCTGACCCAGATCATCGCCAACGTGGTCAATAATGCTGCCGAAGCCGGAGCCAGCCGCATTGACATTGTTGTCGCCGCGCAAAAAGATAAGACCGTTTTTTCCATCAAGGACAATGGGCCGGGTATCAGCAAGGAACATGTGAAATATGTTTTCGATCCCTTTGTAACATTCAAGGCGAAAGGCAGCGGCATCGGGCTGGCTTTGACAAAAAAGATGGTACTGCAACTGGGCGGCCGCATCGAAGTGGAAAGTGCTGAAGGCCGCGGTGCGGAATTCAGGATTTTTTTGTGATAAAATCAAGAAATGGTTTCTAAAAGTCACCTACTGATCATTGAAGACGAGGAAGGAGCAGCCCGCACCCTGGAAAAGTTCTTCAGCAAAAATGGGTATGCGGTGAGCATTTCAGCCACCGGCGAAGAGGGCATTGCTCATTTCCTGACGCGCACCCCAGAAGTCGTGCTCCTTGATTTCAAATTACCGGGCCTGGATGGAGAGCAGGTTTTCCTCAAACTGAAAGAGCTTAATCCCTTGATCCCGGTCATCATCATGACCGCTTTCGGGGAAGTGGACCTGGCGGTCAGGCTGCTGAAATTGGGGGTTTTCTACTACGTCACCAAACCTTTTGAATTGGATATCCTGCTGCATCTGATCCAGGAGGCCATGGGAAAAACACTCCTGGCCCGTGAAAACATTCGCTTGCAGGAAAAACTGCAAGGCCGATTTTCCTCAGAAAATTTCATTTATCGTTCGGAAATAATGGCTGAAACGATCAATCTGGCCATGCGCGTTGCCGATTCAGAAGCCACGGTTCTGATCAGAGGCGAAAGCGGCTCCGGCAAAGAAGTCCTGGCCAACATAATCCATTACGCTTCGGCCAGGAAGAACAGTCCATTCATCAAGGTTAACCTGGCCGCCCTGCCGGCCACCCTTATCGAAGCCGAACTGTTTGGCCATGAAAAAGGGGCATTCACAGGCGCAGAAAAAAGCAGGATCGGGAGATTCGAAGAAGCCAATGGCGGCACGATATTCTTGGATGAGATCGGCGATTTGCCCATGGAAACGCAAATCAAGCTCTTGCGCGTGATTCAGGAAAGGGAAATCGTCCGCCTCGGCTCCAACAAGCCCATTGCGATCGACATACGTCTGATCTCGGCCACCCATAAAGATTTGGCCCACGAGGTCCGGCAGCGGACTTTCCGTGAGGATCTTTTTTTCCGCATCAACACCATCACAATTCCCATGCCCTCTTTGCGCCGCCGCAAGGAGGATATTCCTTTTCTTGCCGATCATTTCCTTAAAAAATTCGCCGCCAGAGAACGCAAGCCCCTGCGCGGCCTGACCAAGGAAGCGCTGGATGAACTCATGAAATACAGTTTTCCCGGCAACGTCCGCGAACTGGAAAACATCATAGAACGGGCGGTGATCCTCAGCCGCAATGAAAACATCAGCAAAGAGGATTTGCCGGCCCTGCCTGGAGGTAGTGCTGGCGAAGCTGCGAATGGAGACGACGCTCTCCCCCTGCCCGAAAGGATGCGGAGAATTGAAAATAGACTGATCCGGAAAGCCTTGGAAAAAAATCGTTTCGTGCAGACCAGAACGGCCAGGGAACTGGGAATTTCCGAGTCGACCCTGCGCTACAAGATGGAAAGCCTGGGTATCAAAAACGTTTGATCAGGGCTTCACTTGCTCGGGTCGAAACCAAGGAACTTGATTTTTTCATACCAGACGATCACGCTGGCCAGGGCCGCGTAGAGCATGACCACGGTCGCCGACTTGATAACGATCTTGTACCACAGCTTCTGAGAGTATTCGGCAAAAAGCACCTGCAGCCCCCTCATGATGATGTAGCAGGCGATGGCAAAAAGCGTATAATTCATGTTGCCTCCATTTGATTTGTCCCCTATTCCCAGCCTGGAACCGTTCAGCGTACCAGCACCAGTTCAACGATCTGCGAACGCGACAGGAAGCGCATGGGCGGCCCCCAGGTTCCGGTTCCCGGGCTGGTGTAAATGTAGGATTCCCCCAACCTGTACAACCCGGCGGGATACTTGTAGATCAGCCAGACCAGCAGATCCATGGGCGGGATCTGACCGGCGTGGGTATGGCCGGACAGCTGCAGGTCGATCCCGCGCTGCATGGCCTCGGCGAATTTGGCCGGGCGGTGATAGAGGAGAATTTTGGGAATGCCGGTCGGCACACGGCGCAGCGCCGCTTCCAGATCGGGTCCCGGAAGCTTGAAGCGTGTGGCCGAATCCTCCTCCAACCCGATGACGGCGATACTGCCCTCGATGATCCATGCTTGATTGCGCAATACCCGCCAGTTGCTGCGCCGCGCCAGTTCAAGGAACTTGTCGATCCCCGCATAAAATTCATGGTTGCCGGTGACGGCCACCACTCCATGCCGGGCTTGCAGATCGCTTAAAATTTTGCAATAGCCTTCATCCCGGCAGATGTCCCCGTCCAGAGCGTCACCGGTAACGCAGATCAGATCGGGCTTCAAAGCATTGACGCGCTCCACGATTCTGCGCAATTGCCGCGCCGAAGTCAGGTTGCCCAGGTGCAGGTCGGACAACTGCACGATGGTGAATCCCTCCAGGTCGGCGGCCAGTCCGCGCACCGGGATCTTCACCTGGCGCAGGACCGGTCCGAGCGCCACGTTCAGCACTGAAATGGCGGATATGATAAAAACCAGGGCCAGGGCCGCCAGAACCAGCAGCCGGCGCTGCTGGGGAAAAAACAGCGAAAAGGCCAGTTCCAGCAGAAAAACAGCCAGGGCGATGGCCAGGACTCCCAACCACAGCGAACCAGCATATAATAAAGGATATGCAGCTGTCAGGCGGCTCAGGAATTCAGCGGCGATGAAGGTCAGGGCGCCGGCGACCAGAAGCAGTTTCAACGCCAGGCGCTGTCCGCTTGTCAAAGACAATCCTGAGACAAGGCGCCAGTAGACAAACCCGTGCATGGCAGTATAGACGCTCAAAACAATGGCAATGAAGACAACAAAATACATTTTGGACATGGTTCTCCTTCTTGCGATTCACCCCGGGGGCGCCCACGGCTTGGCAGGCAGCCGTTACTCTTTCCAGCCTATCAGCAACGCCGCATCAAAAGGGGCGTCCTTTTTTTTAATCTTTTTCAGTCCGGCCGCACGCATCCAGCCGCCGATCTCCACTGCGGTGTAACTGTCACCATGGGCTGTGGCCACGAGCATGTTCAGGGCGAACAAGGCCCCTAACCCAGGCCGGGTCCGGTCCGGCCCCATGATGAAATCCTGGACGACCAGCTGCCCGCCCCGATTCAGGGCTGCGGCCGCCCTGGCGATCAAGCGGCGGTTCTGCTGCGCATTGTTCATGTGTACGATGGCCGAAAGCATGATCAGGTCATAACCGGATCCAAAGCCGCCGCGATTGAAATCGCCGGGAGCGAAATCGATCCGCGGCAACAGTCTCTCCCGGCGCACATACTCCCGGGTCAGCGGCAGTACTTCCGGCAGGTCGAAAGCCACTACCCGCAATGATTTTTTGGCTCGTGCCAAGGCCATGGCGTAAGCCCCTGACCCGGCGCCGATGTCGAGGCAGCGGCTGACCGCCGCCAGATCGAGCAATCTTACGATGCGCGGCGCTTGCGCCGAAGCGCGCTCGTGCATGGCGGCGATGAAGCCGCGCCTTCTTTTCTCATCTTTGCGATTGGCCTGGCGTTTAATCACCGAAGTGCCGCGGCGCACGGCGGCGCTCAAGGTGTGCCAGGTTTGCCATTGGCTGGCGCTGTGGGTCAAACCGGCCATGAATTGAGGCTTTCCGGCTACCAGGTGGTCGCGGGAAATTTTCGTATTGCGGAAACGGCCACCCGCCTTTTTTAGCAGTCCCAGGACGCATAAAGCATTGAGCAGGCGCTCGCAGGCCCGGGGCTCCGTAGCGCTGGCCGCGGCCAACTGTGCAGCGTTCAGGGAATTTTCTCCCAGTTTCGAGAAGAGTCCTAATTCGAAGGCAGTCAGGATGATGCGGCTGGCGCGAAAGCCATAAACCGCCTCGCTGAGTTCCTTTTTGGTCTTGATCGCTTCAATGGCCATTCTGACACCACCTTCACCTTGAATTGAATTTCATAAATCCGGGAACAATTCCCGCAGGATCTGCAAAGATTCCGGAAAAAGACCTGACAGAGGGATGTACTCCCATTGGCAACTGCGGATCGTCCACATATCTATTTTCTCCATGGTGAACTTGAAGCGGTAATTCTCGCCGGAAAAGCCGATCAATTTGCGGAAGGCTGAAGCGGCACCGCTGTAAAAGGCCACATCGGCTTCCACTGCGGCGCTTTGAACCGATCTGAGCTCGATCCGTGACGCCAGCACCTTGATCACGATGCCGCGGTAGCGGCTGAAATATTCTTCAACCATGGCTGCGGTCTGGGTACGATCACGCCCCTCGAAATCGTTGTAGTTTTCAGCCAGGCGGGCGATCAACCCGGCCGCGTCTTTTTTTTCCACCTGAACTGCCATTTTGGCGATCAGGGCGGCGATGATTTCCCGGTCCGTTTTGGAACGACAATGGGAAAACAGCATGGGAACAAGGAGCGGCACAAGCAGTGCGGCCGTCAGCTTTCTGTTTCCGCTCATATGGCTGAATTGCCTGGATATCAACTAAATCCTTTTTCTTTCATATTTTGTTCAATGCCTGGTCCAGATCTGCGATGATGTCATCGGGGTGCTCACCGCCAACGCACAAGCGGACCATATTGGCCGGAATACCGGCCAGGCGCCGCCCCTCATCTCCCTGCTGCTGATGGGTGGAAATGGCCGGAATGGTGGCCACGGATTTGATACGGCCCAGGTCGGTGGCCCGGAATATCCTCTGCAGGTTGTCAAAAAAGCGCCGGGCTTCCTGGGCACCGCCTTTAATGGTGAAGGAAAGCAAGTGCCCGAAGGCCGGCCGCTCGCTGTCGACCAAACGCAAATAGCGACTGGCAAGCTCGTGCAGTTTGTGGTTTTTCAAACCCAGGTAATCCACCGCTTCCACGCGGGCATGCTGGGCCAGAAAATCGGCCACGGCCTCGGTGTTCTGCGAAAACCATTCCACCTTGATGCGCAGGGTACGCAGGTCATTGAGAAAGAAAAAAGCCGAATAGGGAGACATGCAGGGGCCCGAATCGCGGGCCGGCCACAATTTCAGCCAGACGGCGTAGTCGGCCTTGGCCGCGTCGTCCAGATGGCGACTGGTCAGATCGTGGCGGGCGATTATCGCCCCGCCGATCGAGGCACCGCCGCTGCCGATGGTTTTGGTCAGGGACTGCACCACTATGTCGGCACCGTGCTGCAGCGGCCTGAGCAAAGCCGGGGTGGCGATTGTGCTGTCGACGATCAGCGGGATCTGGAAATGTTTGGCCAGCTTGGCCAGAGACTGCAGGTCGGAACAGGCCTGCTGCGGATTGGACGGCATCTCGGTATATAGGAAGCGTGTCTGCTTATCGACCATTTTTTCCCATTCCTTCATTGCCCAGGGCTGCGACACCCAGCGCACTTTGGCGCCTCGTTCTTTCATGCGCACGTTGAAAAGCTGGAACGTGCCTCCGTATACCTGGGCCGAAGACACGAAATTGATCTCCCCGGACTGCGCTTCGTCTTGGGCCAGCAGGGGCTCCACCGCCTGCTTGATGGCCGCCATTCCCGAGGCCGTGCAAAGGGCCGAAGCGTCAAAGGCGCAGCCGTAGGCTTCCAGGAGGGACAAGGTCTCTTCGAGATAAAAAATAGTGGGGTTGTGGATGCGGGAATAGCACCAGGTGGGGATGCGGTAGGCCAGGGCGGCTTCCATTTCATCGCTGTCCCGGTAGGCTTGCGATGTGGAGGGGAATAAAGGCTCAATGATGCCTCCCTGCCCTTGGGCGAACGCTTCCTCGACCGAATACATGCCGTGCACGGCAATGGTGTCGAAGCGCAACTTTCTCACTTTTTCTCTGAATTCCTTTCTTTTGGCCGTGTATTCCCGGCCAAGTTGGACATAGCGTTCGACGCCCGCGGCTTCAGAATTGCTCATGATGATCTCCTGGAAAATAATTTTTTAAACCTGACCTGGACATTTCGTCATATGCACAGCAACCGTTGGGG
>SPCN01000318.1 GCA_004525465.1 Chrysiogenales bacterium
ACGAGTGACATGTGACGAGTAACAAGGAACCACAATAAATCGGCCCAGATTCCAGCTCCTCCCCCGGCCCCCCGCTTTGCGGGATGGCATCGCCAGATGCCTCGCAAAGCCTCGGCATGGCGATACGCTCCTTCTCTTCGGAGAAGAGAAGGGGAGTGAAGAAGGATAAGGAGTTCCCCCCTCTTTTCGTAAGAGAAGGGGTAGGGGGTGAGTTTTTCCTTTGCAGGGCGCGGCGCGCCGTGCCCCTACAATTGACAGTGGTTTTACTGTCGTCTATAATTATAAATATGGAACATGATAGGGTAACCCTGAAGATCCCCCGGCCACTCTATAAAAAATTGCAGGTCGTGATTCAAGGCAGTGGTTTTCGCAGTGTCAATGAATTCGTGGTTTACGTCCTGCGCGATCTTATTGCCTTGCAGCCAGGGGATTCTGACAAGGATTTATCTAAAGGCGAGATCGAAGCCATCAAACAACGCCTGAAAAATCTCGGATATTTTTAAAATCCTTACAAAAAAATAAATAAAATTATTGCTATTTGAATACAATCGTAGTACAATTGGAGTATGAAGCACTTGAAAGTCCCAATGTCTGCGAGGCGGGTGAAAGACATTCTGGCCAGCAAGATAATGCTGCTATTCACTTTGGCGGCGGTGGCGCTCATTTTTATTATGGTCGCCGGACTCTATTTCAAATCCAGGCCTATTCTGGCCAGCCAACCCCTGAGCGAATTGTTTTTTTCCAGCCGTTGGCGTCCTTTGCGCGGTGAATTCGGGTTCCTGTCGTTCATTATGGGCACGGTGTGGGTCACAGGGGTGGCGGTGCTGATCGCGGTTCCCCTGTGCTTATTGACATCTGTTTACCTCTCTGAATACGCCCATTCCAAGGTCAGGGAATGGGTCAAACCCCTGATCGATATTCTGGCTGGCATCCCATCCGTTGTATTCGGGGTCTGGGGCATGCTGGTAGTGGTTCCTTTTATCAAGGATGTGGTCGCCCCGTTTGCCGGGACTTTTTCAACGGGCTACAGCGTCCTGGCCGGAGGCATAGTCCTGGCCATAATGATTTTTCCGGTCATCATTCACGTTTCGCTGGAAATTTTCCGCGCCGTTCCCCAGGAGCTCCGCGAAGCTTCCCTGGCCGTGGGCGCCACCCGCTGGCAGACCATCAAACACGTGGTCATGCGCAAAGCTCTTCCCGGCGTGGCCGCAGCCGTTGTCCTCGGTATTTCCAGGGCTTTCGGCGAAACCATGGCAGTCTTGATGGTTGTCGGCAACGTTCCGAAAATTCCCCATTCCGTCCTGGACCCTGCCTACCCTCTGCCGGCGCTGATCGCCAACAATTACGGCGAGATGCTGTCCATCCCGTTGTACGATTCGGCCCTGATGCTGGCGGCCCTGATCCTGCTGCTGGTGGTCCTGATTTTCAATACTCTGTCCAAGATAATATTGATCCGGGTGCAAAGGAGCATTCGCTGACATGGAACGCCGGAACATCGAAGAAAAAATCTTCAAAGGCCTGATGCTCCTTTCCACAGTGGTGATCCTCTCCAGCCTGGTGTTGATCCTGCTCACCGTTCTGGTCAAGGGGCTCCCGTACCTCAGCTGGGCCATGGTCACACAGGTCCCGCGGGGGGGGTATTATCTGGGCAAGGGCGGCGGCATCCTCAACGCCATTATCGGTTCCCTGTATCTGGCCGGTGGTGCCACCTTCCTGGCCATCCTGCTCAGCTTGCCCGTGGCGCTGTACCTGAACGTCTATTCCAAGTCTGATTCAAAATTCGTTTCCGCCTGCCGCTTCACCTTTGACGTGCTGTGCGGCGTGCCTTCCATCGTCTTTGGGGCTTTCGGATTCACCATCATGATCTTTTTCGGTATGCGGGCGTCTCTGCTGGGCGGGATCATCGCCATCGCCCTGCTTATCATGCCCATGATGATCCGTTCCATGGATGAAGTGATCCGTCTGGTGCCGCGCGAACTCATGGAGGCCTCATACGCCCTGGGCGCCAACCGCTGGGAAACCGCCTTGAAGGTGGTTGTCCGCCAGTCGCTGCCCGGCATCCTGACCTCGGTCCTGATCGCTTTCGGGCGTGGCATCGGCGACGCGGCGGCCGTGATATTCACCGCCGGATTCACCGACGCCATACCCACTTCCCTGCTGCGCCCGGTGGCCACCCTGCCCCTGGCCATTTTTTTCCAGCTCGGCGTGCCGATCCGCGAAGTCCAGGGCCGGGCCTACGCCTCGGCGCTGATCCTGACCATCCTGATTTTAATCATCAGTCTGGCTGCCCGGCTGCTCTCCAAAAAACTGACCCGCCATGTCGTGAAATAGGAGCAAACATGGATTACCAAACCCATATCAGCGTGCAAAACCTGAATGTGCACTACGGTAGCGAGCATGTCCTTAAAAATATCACCCTGAATATCCCGGATCGCAAGATCACTGCCATTATCGGCCCTTCCGGCTGCGGTAAGACCACCCTGCTCAAGTCGTTCAACCGTCTCATCGATTCGGTCGAAGGGGTGAAGGTCTCCGGCCGGGTACTGGTCGATGACGAGAACATTTTGGACCCCAAAACCGAGGTGACGCACATCAGGAAAAAAATGGGTCTGCTGCTGCAAAAACCCTATCCGTTGCCCATGTCGATCTATGACAATGTGGCGTACGGCCCTCGTATCCATGGCATAAAGGACAAAAAACGGCTGGATGAGATCGTGGAACGCTTTCTGAATAAAGCCAGCCTCTGGGATGAGGTCAAGGAAAGGCTCAGCCAACCTGCCTCCATGCTTTCCGTAGGGCAGCAGCAGCGCCTCTGCCTGGCCCGCGGCCTGGCCGTGGAGCCGGAGATCATCCTCGGTGATGAGCCGACGTCAGCCCTGGATCCCCAGTCCAGTCAACGGATCGAACACGCGTTTATTGAATTGAAACAGGATTACACCATCGTTATCGTCACCCACATCCTGCGCCAGGCCAGGCGCATGGCCGACTACGTGGTTTTTCTATACCTGGGCGAGTTGATCGAACATGGTCCAGCCTGGGATATCTTCAATAATCCCAAGCAAGCC
>SPCN01000299.1 GCA_004525465.1 Chrysiogenales bacterium
AAGAACACGGCCACGGTGGTCAGGGTGGAGCCGGTGATGGCCAGCCCGACCTCGGACGTGCCCGTGCGCGCCGCCTCGGTGGGGCTCATGCCCTCCTGCAGGTGGCGGAAGATGTTCTCGATGACCACCACGGCATTGTCGACAAGCATGCCCACCCCCAAAGCTAGTCCACCCAGGGTGATCAGGTTCAGCGTATACCCCATGATGTAGAAAGCGATGAAGGCCACCACGATGGACAGCGGGATGGTGATGCCGATGGCAATGGTGGGCTTGAGATTGCGCAAAAAGAGGAAGATAAGCAGCATGGCCAGGAGGCCGCCGATGATGATGTTCTTGGTCGCTTTTCCGGACATCATTTCGATAATGCGCGACATGTCGAGCCAGACGTGGAACTTGACCCCTCCCTTGAGGGTAGGCTCAACCTCGGCCAGCACTTTCTTCACTTGGCGGGCGACCAGCACCGAGTTGGCGCCCGAACTCTTGGTCACCATCATCATGATGCCCTTGGTGCCGTTGAGGCGCAGTTTGAGGCGGGCCTCCTTCGCTGCTTCCTTCACCGTGCCGAGGTCCTTGAGGAAGATCGGCGCGCCGCTGCGGCTCATGCCGACCAGGATGTCGCCGATCTCGGAAAAGGTCTTGAACTCGCCCATGGAGCGCAGCAGGAATTCCTTGTGGTTCTCGGTCATGTAGCCGGCCGGCAGGTTGATGTTCGAGGCTTGGATGGCCCCTTCCACCTGGCCGATGTTCAGGCCGCGCGACTCGAGCTTGCCCTTGTCGATGCTGACCAGCACCTCGTTCATCTCGGGCGAAAAGACCGCGGTCGAGGCCACGCCCTCGATGCGCTCCAGGCGCGTGGCCACCTCGTTGTCGATGTAGTCGCGCAGCTTGCTAAGGCTCATGTTGCCGCCGGTGATTCCGTAGGCGATGATCGGCATCTGCGAGAAATTGAATTTCATGACGAAGGGTTCGTCGGCCCCGGAGGGTAGGAATTGCGAATACATGCCGATGGTGTCGCGTATGTCCTGGGCGGCAAAGTCGAGATTGGTCCCCCATTCGAACTCCACCATGACCACCGATTGCCCCTCCAATGATATCGACTTGAGGTCCTTGATGCCCGAGACCGTTGAAATCCACTGCTCGACCGGACGGGTGATGTTCTGCTCGATATCTTCGGAGGAGACGCCGCTATAGGTCGTTATTACGGTGATATAGGGGTAATCCATGTCGGGCAGCATGTCCAGGCCCAGCTTGGTGAAGGAGATCATTCCCAGAATGACGATGACCAGGACCACCATGGACATGGTCACCCTTTTTTTAAGCGAAAAATCGACGATCTTCATTTTTTATCTCCAGACAGGACGATGGTGGTGCCTTCTTTCAGGTCATAATTGCCTTCGACGAGCACCAACTCGTCCGGGCGCACACCGGCGATCATTTCAAAACTGGTGCCATCCTTCTCGCCGATGGTGACGGCGCGCTTGCGGGCCGTGCCATTCTCGTTGACCATCACTTCCTTATCACCGCTTAAAAGGGCGGAAAGCGGCAGCAGGTAAACGTTCTCCTTGCGGATGTATTCGATGGAAATATCAGCGTAGACGCCGGCCTTGAGCTTCATCTCCGGGTTGTCGATCTTGATCTCCACCTTGAAGGTCTTGGAGAGCGGGTCGGCGGCCAGGTTCTTGGAATAGACCTCACCGACAAAAGTTTCGCCTGGGCGTGACGTTATCTTGACCAGGCATTTCTGGCCGATCCTGATCCTCTCGATCTCCTCGGCCGGGGCGTCGACAATGACCTTGACCTTGGAAAGGTCCATCAGGGTCAGGATGCTCTGGCCCATACCCATCATGGGGTTGATCATGTCGCCCTCTTCCATGTTTTTGGCCACAATGACGCCGGCAAAGGGCGCTTTCATAAAGGCATTTTTCGCTGTGTAATCCACCAGGTCCAGATTGGCCCGGGCGCTCTTCGCTTGCGTGTCGGCGGCATCGAGTGCCAGCTGGGTGTTCTCGTACTGCATTTGTGAGATCGCCTTATTTTCCAGCATTTTTTTCATGCGCTCCGCGTTCAACTTGGCGTTCTGAAAAGCGGTCTGGGCCACAGCCATGGCCGCCTGGGCCTGTTTCTGCATCAATTCCAGCGATGTCATGTCCAGCGTGGCCAGCAGTTCGCCCTGGCCGACCTTGTCGCCCTGCTTTTTCAGGATGCGGCCCACGCGGCCCGAGGCGTCGGGGGCGATATTGGCCGTCTTCCAGGCGCTGACCGTCCCTTTATAATTGAAATATATTGCCAGAGTCCCCTTCTGCATCAGTTCTGCCTTGACCAGCAGCGGCTTCTGTTGCAGCTCGGTCACTTCACTCTTTTTTGCGCAAAACGATAAACAAAAAACCAGAACCAGCAATGCGATTAAAATTCTTTTCATTCGACACCTCCGTTGATATCGATGCCAGTGATCTTTTCCAGCTCAGCTATGGCGATATTATAATTGTAAAGGGCCTGCAGGTAATTGACCTTGGCCCGCGTCAGCTCGTTGTACGAAGAATTCAGCTCCAGGATAGTGATCATCCCTTCCCGGTAGTTGAGTTCGGCGATGCGCACTCCTTCCTTGGCGCTTTCCACGTTTTTCAGCCCCAATTGTATATTTTCATATTCCTGGTTGATGGTGCGGTAGCCGCTCTCTACTTCCAGGCGGGTGGCATCGCTCAGTTGCTTGAGGTTTAGATCCATGATCTTTTTCATTACTCTCATTTCACCTACCTGGGCGCTTCTTTTCAAACCGGAGAATATGGGAAAGCTGACCCCCAGGGAAATGTTGAAATAATCATCCCAATTGCTTGAGTTGAACTTTAAATAATCGGACTGGTAGCTATAGTTGGCCACCAGGGAAAAATTAGGAATATATTGGGCCCAGGTGATCTTGAGCAAATTATCGATTTTTTGTTTTTGCATCTGCAGCTGCAGCAGTTCCGAGCGATTTTTCAGGGAGCTTTGCAGTAATTTTACCCTTTCCAATTGCAATAACCGGTAGCCCAACTCCCCCTGCAGGCGGATCTCCCGGGAGGACGGCAGGCCCAGCATCAATTTCAAACCCAGCATGGATGTTTCCAGCAAGTTTTCCACGCGCAGGACATCTGGCCTGGTGGCGCTGAAAGCCAGCTCTGCCCTCAATAAATCGTATTGGGAAACCATGCCCAGGTCAAAACTCTTCTTGACGTTGTTGTAGTTGCTTTCAGCCAATGCATAGGCTTCATTATGGGCCTTGAGCAGTTCCTGCATGATCTGAATGTTATAAAACATCTTTCTCACGTTCAGGAC
>SPCN01000066.1 GCA_004525465.1 Chrysiogenales bacterium
CATCAGCCTGGCCAAGCGCTGGTCAGCCATCAGCCGGGCAAAGCGCTGGTCGGCCATCAGCCCGGCATAACTCTTATCGTCCATCAGCCTGGCGAAACGCTGGTCGGCCATCAACCTGGCAAAGCGCTGGTCGGCCATCAGCCTGGCGAAGGCCCGGTTCTGCATCGCGTGCCGGAACGACTTGTTGGCGATCAGGCTCTGGACCTGGTCATTCTGCAGGAGCTGCTGGAGCTGATCATCGCTCAGCACCACATCCTTTTCAGCGATCTGCTCGGCCCTCTCGCGATTGACCTTCTCGACCCCGCCTATGGTTGCCACAGTGGCGGAATTATCCTGGCCGGAAGGCCAAGGGTAGAAGAACGCGAAATAGGCGATCACGCAGCAGGCGGCCAGAAGTCCCGAAATCCCCAAGATCAACTTTTTTTTCTTTTTTTCCATGATAAAAACCTCCTTCTTTTTATATATTTTGCTTTCATAATACTTCTTTAATTCACGCTCAATTTTCATTGATGCTCCCTGTCTATCAATATAGACGACGCCAAATGGAAAATGTTGAAAAAAATCAGAGATTCAGCTGGCGGCGCAGATCGATCTTCAGTGAATGGATCTTGGATTTGACTGCCTCGATGTCCAAGCCGACGATGTCGCCGATCTCCCGGTATTTCAAATTTTCATAGAAGCGTAGATAGCAGATTTCACGTTCCAACGGCGGCAGCGAGACGATGACGCGGTCGATGCGCTCCTGCAGCTCCTGGCGCTGAAAGCGCAGCTCGGGATTGGCGCCGGGTCCGCCGCCGATGAGGTCGGGATCGCCCTGGCGGAACTTGCGCTGCTTTTCCTCCTTGCTCTTGACCAGGTCCAGGCACTGGTGACGAACGATCTTGAATATCCAGGCCTTGAAGGAATGGAGCGGATTGAAGGTGTCGAGATGGTTGTAGATTTTAATCATCACTTCCTGGCAGACGTCCTGGTAGTAGTCATGGTCCCGGGGAATGACCTGGCTGACGTAAAAAGCGATGCGCTGCTGATAATTTTTGCAGATGTACTCATATAGTTCCGCCTTCTGTTTGGGGGCGAAGGACGATTTAATGAACAAAAAAAACTTTTCCGAAATGGGATTCATGATGCGCCGACCTTTGCCGAAACGAGATTCGTCATCCCTGATCGGTTTCTTTTCTTGAATGTGACATTCTCTTTTTTGATGGCTTGATTATATAAAAATCGTTCGCCAAATGTCAAGCAAAGCCCTTCCAGCTTGATATTGGGGAAAATATGGTTATAATGGATGGTGGGTGATGAAGAAATGATCGCGGACGAGAGTGTAGAATTGAAGCTGCCAAATTCGCTAGCGGCGCTGACGCAGTTGCACACCATTGTCGGGCAATTCTGTCAGCGCCGGGCCATCCATCCCGACACCGAGTTCAAGATCGACCTGGCGCTGGAAGAGGTCTTCACGAACATCGTTCGCCACGGCTACGACGATAGCCATCCCCATGAAATCATGATCCGACTCAGGAGCAACCGGGATCGCATCCGCATCAGCGTCGAGGATGACGGCCGCCACTTCAATCCGCTGTTGGCGCCGGCGCTTGACGTCACCGCCGCCCTGGCTGAACGCCGCGTTGGCGGCCTGGGCATCCACCTGGTACGGCATCTGATGGATCAGCTCCGCTATCAGCGCCGGCCGGACGGCAACCGGCTGATTCTGATCAAACGCCTGCGAAAAGAGGAGAAACGAACATGACGGTCCGTGAAGGCAAAATCGATTCATTCGCCCTGGTGGAAGTCACCGGCCGGGTCAATTCGGAGAATTCCGAAACCCTCAAGGATTTCCTGCAGGAGCTCGGCAAGCGCGAGCAGCAGGTGTTGATCGACTGTTCCGCCCTGGAATACATCAGTAGCTCGGGGCTGGGCGCGCTGCTGATGCTGCTCAAACTGATCCAGAACAAGGGAGGGATTCTGCGGCTCTTCAGCCTGTCGCCGCGTATTGCTGAAGTGTTTGAAATTTCCGGCTTCGACAAGTTTTTCCCGATTTTCTCAAGCCTGGAAGCCGCCCGCCGAGCCGACACCTAGGGCGATAACCGTTTTTCATTTTCGCATATTCAACGACTTTACCAGTTTTTTATTGTATTCCGGAGATTCGCTCCCTAGCTTTTCTATATGGCAAAAAGCCCCGCCGCCAAAGCGTTTTTTGCAATATTTTTTTTTACGGCCGGACCATCTTGACAAAAAAAAACCTGCTAGTTGAAATAAATTAAATTAATCGTTAAAATATTTGCCAGGGGAAACCGGGAAAAATGGGAATAGAGAAACAAGGCCAAAACAGCGAAGTGCAAAAACTGCGCGATGACAACCAGCAGTTGAGCCGGGAAAATCTCCGCCTGCAGCGGGCCGTCGAGGAACTGGGCATCCTCAACGAGATCGCCACGGCCATCAACTCCACCCTGGCGGTGGAAAAGATCCTCGACCTGATCACCCAGCGCTGCGTGCACCACCTGGGGGCAGAGCAGGGAGCGGTGCTGCTGCTGGAGGAGCAAAAAGCAGCCAAGCCGTTCCAGACCATTTGCCGCGTCGGCGACACCAGCCACCAGCGTCTCCCCTTCCGCCTTGACGACCAGCTGACCGGCTGGATGCTGAAACACCGTGCCCCCTTGCTGATCAATGACCTCTGCACCGACCAGCGCTTCGCCACCGGCGTCGGCGATCTTTTCCCGGTGCGCTCGCTGCTGTGCGCGCCCATGGTCTGCAAGGGCAGGATGACCGGCCTGCTCGTGGTCTTCAACAAGAAGACCGAAACGGGATTCAGCGTCGACGACCAGCGGCTGCTGGCCATTATCGCCAGCGAATCGGGACAGGTCATCGACAACGCCCGCCTGGTCGAAAAAGAAAATACGTTGCTACTCATGCAGGAAGAGATGCGCCTGGCCCAGGAGATGCAGAGCAACCTCCTGCCCAAGGAGCCGCCGCGCCTGCCCGGCTACAACATCGCCGGCAAGAGCATCCCGGCCAAGGAGGTCGGCGGCGATTATTTCGATTTCCTCAAGCTTGACGGGCGGCGGCTGGCGTTCTGCCTGGGCGACGTCTCTGGCAAGGGGCTGCCGGCGGCGCTGCTCATGGCCAACCTGCAGGCGGCTATCCGCGGCCAGGCCCTGGCCGGCACCTCGCTAACCTCCTGCCTGGAGCGCGCCAACTCGCTGCTCTACCGCAACACCAGCCCCGAAAAATTTGCCACCCTGTTCTTCGGCTGCCTGGACACAGAGGGGCACGTCCTGCACTACTGCAACGCCGGCCACAACCATCCGTTCCTGATCGGGAAAGAAACTGAACCATTGCGCCTGAGCGCGGGAGGGCTGGCCCTGGGCTGTTTCGAATCGTTCCCATTTGAAGAAAGCCAGGTGCAGATGAAGCCTGGCGACCAGCTGGTCGTGTTTTCCGACGGCATCAGCGAGGCCGTCAACGACCGGGATGAGGAATTCGGCGAGGAGCGGGTCAGTGACCTGGCCGCGACCAACCAAGACGCTTCGGCCGCCGAACTGATCGAGAAGATCCTTCAGGATGTGGGCCGCCACGCTGCCGGCCGGGCGCAGCATGATGACATGACCCTGGTGGTGATCAAGAGGCTGACATGATCGGCCAGACTGTCTCCCATTACCGCATCCTGCAGAAGTTGGGCGCAGGCGGAATGGGAGAAGTATTTCTGGCCGAGGACACCAAACTCAAACGCCAAGTCGCTTTGAAATTCTTACCGCGGCATCTGACGGCAAATCAGGAAGCGAAAGAAAGATTCGAGCGCGAGGCGCAGGCGGCGGCCGCACTCAACCACCCCAACATTGTCACCATTCATGAGATCGGCGAGCACGAAGGACAGATCTATATCGCCATGGAATATATAGAAGGCCAGACATTAAAGGAAATAGTTGATGTAGGGGCACGGCGCGCCGTGCCCTCCTCTGGAGACCTGCCCCTACCCATCACCCATCACCCATTACCCATAACCCAGGTCATCGCCATCGCCTCCCAGATCGCCTCCGGCCTGGCCGCCGCCCACGCCAAGGACATCGTCCATCGCGACATCAAGCTCCAGAATATCCTGATCGACAAAGACGACAGGGTGAAAATACTGGATTTCGGCCTGGCCAAGCTGAAAGGCGTCTCATCTCTGACCAAAGAATCGTCGACCCTAGGCACAGTCCACTACATGTCGCCCGAGCAGGCCAAGGGTGAGGAAGTGGACTTACGCAGCGACCTGTTTTCCTTCGGGGTCGTGCTCTACGAATTGCTGGCCGGCCGGCTGCCCTTTGCCGGCGAGTACCAGGCCGCCGTCATCTACGCCATCATCAACGAAGACCCGCAGCCCATGGCTCGCTACAACTCGCACGTCTCGGCGGAGTTGGAGCGCATCGTGGGCAAGGCCCTGGCCAAGGACCGGGAAGAACGGTACCAGCACGCCGACGAGCTGCTCGCCGATTTGCGCCGCGAAAAGAAAAAACTGGAATACGTGAAAGCGGGACTGGTCATCCCGGAGAAAGCCGCCCCGAAATCCAAGCATAAAATGCTGCCTTTGGCGCTGGCAGCCGCGGCCATTGCGGTTCTGGTACTGTTCATCCTTATCTTTTCCCCCTTCAAAATTCGGTTCGACCCTCAGCAGACCGTCCAAGCGGGAGAAAACTCCCTGGCTATCATGTATTTCGAGAACATGCAGGACCCGGCCGACAAAAACAGGATCGCCCAGATGATCACCGCCCTGCTGACTACCGGCCTCTCCGACTCCCCCCGCTACATCCAGGTAGTGAGCAGCCAGAGGCTCTTTGACATCCTCAACCTCCTCGGCAAAGGCGATTTGCATGTCATCGATAAGACCGTCGCCTCGGAAATCGCCCGCAAGGCGGGCGTGCAATGGATGGTGACCGGGAAAGTGCTCAGCACCGAGCCAAATATCGTCTTGATCTCGGAGATATCGAACGTCGCGACCGGCAAGATCCTGGCCACCCAGAGGGTGAACGGAGCTCCCGGCGAGGATCTGTTCGCTGTGATCGATAAATTGAGCCCGCAGGTGGTGAAGGCGCTGGCGCTCCCCGAGCAGGCGCAGAAGGAGCTGGGAAGACCCGTGGCCGAGGCGACCACCCACTCCGAGGACGCCTATCGTTCCTTCCTCGAAGGGCTCGAGAACTTTTACAAAGGATATACTTTTGAAGCGGAGAGTCATTTCCAAAAAACGCTGGACTACGATCCCGCTTTCGCCATGGCTTACTACTTACTGGCACTCATCAATCTGCACAATGGAAAATACCGCGAAGCCAAGACCTATATCGCCCAGGCGACCAAGTATTCGGCCAACATAACCCAGAAGGAAAAACTCTATCTCGAAGGGCTGACAGATATCACAGCGGGCCAATACGAGCGAGGGATAAAAACGATCAGGGAAATCACCAACAAATTCCAGGATGAGAAAGAGGCGTTCCTCTGGCTCGCATCTGTATACATACAAAACCTTTACAACCCGAAAGAGGCGATCAGCTGCCTGAACAAAGCCATCGCCATCGACCCCCTTTACAAATCTGCCTATAACCTGCTCGCCTACGCCTACAATGACTCTGGAGATTTCGAAAAATCGCTCTGGGCCATCAACAAATACATATTTCTGGCTCCAGGCGAAGCCAATCCCTATGACAGTCGGGGAGATCTGTATGCCTACAACGGGCGGCTTAATGAGGCGATAGAATCGTATAAAAAAGCGCTGGGCATCAAGCCCGAATTTTTGGTTTCCCTGTACAAGATAGGGATTCTGCATCTTTTCAAAAAAGAATACGCTGAAGCCGAAAGCGTATTCAAGGCGTTCGCCACCTCCAAAGATCTCTCCTCGCGAGCCCAGGGGAGATCCGCGCTGGCTTTAATCCCGGTATATCAAGGAAAGTTCAACCAGGGATTGACCGCCCTGTCCGACTGCATGGCCGCCACTCGAGCTGAGCGATACGCCGGGCCTGAAATAGGGCATGATCATATCAGAAAAGCTGCTATCCACGAGGAGCGGAGCGAATTGGGCCTGGCCATCGAGGAGACCAAGGCGGGATTGGGGGTTTTCAAAAATGCCGACCTTGATGCCCCTCTTTGGTACCGAGATCATTACGCCTATCTTCTATCCCGGAACGGCAAATGGGCTGAAGCCGAAGCCGTGGTCCGGGAATTGAAAACGGAGAGCGAAATAAATTGGGAGATCAGGTTCATGTATTGGCGGGCAGAGGGGGCCCTGGCCTTGGCAAGGAACGACCTCAAGGGCGCCCAAACCTATTTCGAAAAGGATAAGACGAATGATTTTTGGGGCGCTTATCTCCTGGCCCGTACAGATCTGCAACTGGGTGCACTGGACAAAGCGGTGGCGGTAATGGAAAAAGCCCTCACCCGCTACTACTTTGAGAGGTTCTATGAACCGATTTTGGCCGTGAAGGCTTATTACCTGCTGGGAATGGCGTACGAGAAATCGGGGTGGAACGCCAAAGCGATCCAGAAATATGAGCAATTTCTGGACATATGGAAGGACGCCGACGCAGGCTTGCCCGAAGTCACCGACGCCAGGCAAAGACTGGCCAAACTAAAAAAACTATGATCGGCAATATCATTTCCCATTACCGCATTTTGGAGAAGATAGGAAGTGGAGGTATGGGGGAAGTATTCCTGGCAGAAGATACCAAGCTCGAGCGCCGGGTAGCGCTTAAGTTCCTGCCGAGGCATCTGACGGAAGACAAGGAGGCCCGGACGCGCTTCGAACGCGAGGCCAAGGCAGCCGCCGCTTTGAACCACCCGAATATCGTGACGGTTCATGAGATCGGCGAGCATGATGGCCAGGTCTTTATCGCCATGGAATATATTGAAGGCCAGACCCTGAAAGAACTGATCACCGTTCACCGTACACCGTACACCGTACACCCATCCCCTATCGCCCCTAGCCGCTTGCCCCTTGCCCAAGTTATTGAAATCGCCCTCCAAATCTGTTCCGGCCTCGCCGCCGCCCATGTCAAGGGTATCGTCCACCGCGACATCAAGCCGCAGAACATCCTGATGGATAAAAACGGCATGGTAAAAATATTGGATTTCGGTTTGGCTAAATTAAAAGGAATTTCATCACTGACCAAGGAATCTTCCACCCTGGGAACGATCCACTACATGTCGCCCGAGCAGACTATGGGCAAGGATGTGGACCAGCGTAGCGACATCTGGTCGCTGGGTGTCGTGCTCTACGAGATGCTCACTGGCAGATTCCCATTCAAAGGCGATTACGAGCAGGCGGTGATCTATTCGATCCTGAACGAGGAGCCTGAGAAAACAACTGAGATCAGAAAAGACATCCCGCCTGAATTCGATCGCATTCTGGAAAAGGCCCTGGTCAAGGAGCCGGAGGATCGCTACCAGCACGTCGACGACCTGCTGGTCGATTTGAAGCACCTCAAGCGAGATTCGCGGTCCGATCGCCAGCCGGCACCCGCGCCTTCACAGAGTAAAATCCGGCGCTGGAACCAATGGGCCTTCCCGGCGACCATCATCCTGCTGGCAGCGATCGCGGCAATTTTTTTCTACGTTCTGAAAGGGAAGCCCGGCACGCCCATTAAGCCTAACGCCACCCAGGCCGGGCAGGGGGAGTGGACCAACTCCATCGCCGTCCTCCCCTTCCGCGATTTCAGCTCGAAGAAAGACCAGGAATACTTCTGCAACGGCATGACCGACGCCATCATCGGCCGCCTGGCGCGCATCCCCGAGCTGAAGGTGATCGCCACCACCTCGGTGATGCGCTACAGGGACACCGCCAAGGACATCAAGGAGATCGGCCGCGAGCTGCAGGTCGAGAACATCCTCGAGGGCACGCTGCAGAGGGAAGGGGACCAGATCCGCCTCAGCGCCCAGCTGATCAGCGCCGGAAACGGCTTCCACCTCTGGGCCGATACATATGACCGCAAGCTGGACAAGGTCTTCGCCATCCAGGACGAGATCTCGCAGGCCATCGCCATGGCTCTGCAGCTGAAGCTGAACGAGGCGACACGCAAAGCCATGAAGGCCGACCCGACCCGCAATCTGAAGGCCTACGAGAACCTAATGCGCGGCCAGAACCTGGTAACCTCCTATCTCCTCTCCCGGCACGAAGCCGACTTCACTTCCGCCGTTGACAGCCTCCACAAGGCCATCGAGGCCGACCCCGGCTTAACCCAGGCCTATGCCGGGCTGGCCTGGGCATACGTGAACCACAGCGAGGTCACCGGAAACGAGGTCGAAGTATCCATGGCGCGGAAATACTGCGAGGCGGGCTTCCGCCTCGATCCGAACCTTGCCGAGACCAATGCCGGCATGGGCTGGGTGCGCCTCGACGCCGGTGACATCGACGGCGCCTATCGTCATTTCCTCCGGGCCATGGCCATCAATCCCAACCTCATGCCGGTCAACCACACCATCGGCCTCTTCCTCTCGCGCCTCGGGCTGGCCGGGCCCTCCATGCGCTTCATCGAGCGCTCCATGCAGCTCGACCCCGCCTATCTCTATTCGCAGTCTGTCAAGGCCCGCAACCTGCAAATGACCGGCGATTTTGCCGGCGCCGAGGAGCTGCTGCTCCGGATCATCCGCCTGGTCCCGGATGATCCCGAAACGCTAGCCATCTATGCCCAGCTGCTGATCAAGACCGGCCAGGCGGAGGAAGCCTATCCGCTTCTTGAGCGGGCGGAAAAGGCCACCCCGATCGAACCGCATGTCCAGAATGTGCGCGCCCTCTACTGGGCCGCCCGCGGCGACCGTGAGCGAGCTTTGCAAAGCATGCCGGAGCCCAAGGCGACCGTTTACGCCATGCTGGGCATGAGGGAGGAGGCACTGGCCCTGATGGAAAAAGAGATCGCTGCCGGAAAACTTTACCTCTACATCGACCTGCTGCATAACCCACTCTACGACAGGCTGCGCGCCGAGCTGCGCTTTCAGGCCATCCTCCGCCAGCAGCAATTGGTCCACGAAGAACGAATGCGCAAATACGGGAGCTGGTGAATTGGGGAACGACAAATGATTGGCCAAACCGTTTCCCACTACCACATCCTGGAAAAGATCGGCGCCGGAGGGATGGGAGAGATTTTTCTTGCAGAGGATACGAAGCTAAAGCGCCAGGTAGCGCTGAAATTCCTGCCGCGGCAGATGACGACTGATCCGGAAGCGAAGGGAAGGTTCGAGCGCGAAGCCCAGGCCGCGGCCGCCCTGAACCACCCCAACATCGTCACTGTTTACGAGATCGGCGAGCACGAAGGACAGATATATATCGCCATGGAATATATCGAAGGCCGAACATTGAAGGAAATGATTTCAGGTTCCGTAGGGGCGTATAATCATACGCCCCTACCCATCACCCCTCACCCATTACCCATCGCCCAAGTCATCGATATAGCCATCCAGATCTCTTCCGGTCTGGCCGCCGCCCACGCCAAGGCCATCGTCCATCGCGACATCAAGCCGCAGAATATCCTGATCGACAAAGATGGCAGGGTAAAAATATTAGACTTCGGCCTGGCCAAGCTCCAGGGCGCCAGCCGTTTGACCCAAAAGGACTTCACCATGGGCACGGTGCACTACATGTCGCCTGAACAGGGTCAGGGCAAAGAGGTCGACCCACGCAGCGACATCTGGTCTCTGGGCGTGGTGCTTTATGAAATGATCAGCGGCGGACTCCCCTTCAGAGGCGACTACGATCAGGCGGTCATTTACGCCATTGTCAATGAAGACATGGTCCCGCTGCAGTCCGAAGGAAAGCAGGTTGCGCCCGCCATCGAAAAAATTATCCGCTGCTGCCTGGCCAAGAAACGCCAGGACAGGTACCCGTCGGCCGAGGCCCTGGCCGGGGCTCTTCGGGATCCGCAGGGCGCCAGGGCGGCAACCAAACCGGAGAAAAGCAACGGGCGCAGATTGTCCCGGCGCGCATTCCTGACAGCCCTTTCGCTGTTGCTGCTGTCCGGCATCCTGGGATTCTTCGCCTTGAA
>SPCN01000191.1 GCA_004525465.1 Chrysiogenales bacterium
GAGATGGTCATGCCGGGTGACAACGCCAACCTGGAGATCGAGCTGATCATGCCCATCGCCATGGAGAAAGGTTTGAAGTTCGCCATCCGCGAGGGCGGACGCACCATCGGCGCCGGCAGCGTCACCGACGTCATCGAGTAAAAGGAGCCCCATGTTAACAAAAATACGAATCAAGTTGAAATCGTTCGACAACCGGGTGCTGGACAAATCGTCCGCGGAGATCGTGGCCAAGGCCAAGCGCACCGGCGCCGTGGTCACAGGCCCCATCCCCCTGCCGACCAAGATCGAACGTTTTTGCGTCCTGCGCTCGCCGCACGCCGACAAAAAGTCACGCGAACATTTCGAACGTCGTTCTCACGCCCGCCTGATCGAGATCCGCGAGCACAACGACGATACGATTTCCGAACTGAAAAAAATGGATTTGCCTGCCGGAGTTGAGGTTGAGGTCAAATCCAACTAAACAAGAAGGTGAAAAGATGATACAGGGAATAATTGGCAAAAAGATCGGCATGACGCAGATATTTACTGACGATGGCCGGGTGATCCCGGTAACCATGATCCAGGCAGGTCCCTGCCTGGTCGTGCAGAAAAAAAACATCGCCAAACAGAGAGCGAAAGCCCAATTGGGGTTAGTTGAGTCCAAACCGGTCAAACATGTGACCAAGCCGCAGAAAGGGCATTTTGAAAAAGCGAAGGTGCCGCCCACGCGGCGGCTGCATGAATTTCTTATGGCCGAGGATGAACCCGGCGTCGGTGATACCATCAGTGTGGACATTTTCAGCGAAAACGAGATCGTAAATGTGCGCGGCACGACCAAGGGCAAGGGGTTTCAGGGCGTCGTCCGCCGCTATGGCTATGCCGGTGGCCGCGCTACCCACGGCTCCATGTTCCACCGGCAGATGGGCTCTTCCGGCAGCACTACCTATCCGGGTGAAGTCATCAAGGGCAAGGGCATGCCCGGGCGCATGGGGGGCAAACAAAAAACCGTCATGGGCCTGCAGGTGGTCAAGGTCGACAAGGAAAGGAATTTGCTCCTGGTCCGGGGTGCCGTTCCCGGCTTCAACGGGAACTATATCTATGTTCTGAAAAATTCCTTCAAAAGGAGATAAGGCATGGTCAAGGTGAAAGTAAGAAACATTAAGAATAAAGAGGTCAGCGAGTTGGAACTTCCCGAAGCCATCTTCGATTATCCTCTGAAAGAGCATCTTATCTACGAAGCGGTCAAGAATTTCAATGCCAACCAGCGCCAGGGCACGGCTTGCACCAAGACCAGGTCCGAGGTTGCAGGCAGCGGCAAGAAGATGTGGAAGCAGAAAGGCACCGGCCGCGCCCGCACGGGTGGTGTGCGCAGCCCGCTGTGGCGGAAAGGCGGCATCAGTTTCGGGCCCAAGCCCCGAGATTACTCCTATGCCATGCCCAAAAAGGCCCGGCGTAACGCCATTAAATCGGTCCTCTCAGACAAGATCCGCAATGACCGTCTTTTCATCCTCGACGAATTGAAGCTGGATTCGGGCAAAACCAAGGACACCATCAAGGCCTTGAGCCGCTTCAGTTTCGACAAGCTGCTGATTGTCGACAAGCGCGACAACAACGACCTGATGCTGTCCACGCGCAACATCCCCCACATCAAGGCCATCGACGTGGCTGAAATGAACATTTATGATTCGCTCAAATACAATTACATCATGCTTTCGGTCGACGTGGTGAAAAGACTGATGGAGGTGCTCAAATGAAGCTGGAATACGCGGAAATGATCCTGGCGCCGCTGGTAACCGAGAAGTCTACAGCCCTAAAGGACAAGCAGCGGCTGCTATGCTTCAAGGTCCATCGCGATGCCAATAAGATCATGGTTAAAAAAGCCGTAGAAGAGCTTTTTAAAACCAAAGTGGAGTGGGTGCGCATTCTCAACTTCCAGGGCAAGGAAAAAAGGCACGGGCGCTATGTCGGCCGCCGGGCTGACTGGAAAAAAGCCTACGTCAAGCTGAGCCCCGATGTCAAGATGATCGAATACATCGAGGTGATCTAATGGGTATCAAAACATTCAATCCGATCACGCCGGGTTTGCGCGGCCGGGCCGGATTTACTTTTGAGGAGCTGACTACCGACAAGCCCTACCGCAAACTGCTGGTCTCCCTGCACAAGAGCGGCGGCCGAAACAATATGGGGCGCATCGCCGTCCGCCACCATGGCGGCGGTCACAAGCGTAAATACCGCATCATTGATTTTCGCCGCGACAAGCTGGAAATTCCCGGCGTCATTGAGACCATTGAATATGACCCCAACCGCACGCCGCGCATCGCCCTGGTCAAATACCAGGACGGGGAGCGGCGTTATATCTTGGCTCCCCTTGGCGTCAAAGTGGGCGACCCTGTGTTGTCGACCAACGGCGAAACTGAAATTCTCCCAGGCAACGCCTTGCTGATCAAGAACATTCCCGTGGGTACCACTATCCACAATGTGGAAATGAGCATGGGCCGTGGTGGTCAGCTCGCCCGCACTGCCGGCGCCTACGCCACTCTGATGGCCAAGGAAAGTGAATACTCGCTTTTGAAACTGCCGTCGGGGGAATTACGCAAGATCCATATCAATTGCCGGGCGACCGTCGGCCAACTGGGCAATGTCGAACGGGCCAATATCAAGATCGGCAAAGCGGGACGCAACCGCTGGCTGGGCTGGCGTCCGCACGTGCGCGGCACAGTTATGAACCCGATCGATCACCCCATGGGCGGTGGAGAAGGCAAGACCAAGGGTGGACGGCATCCGGTGACCCCCTGGGGCAAGCCGACCAAAGGCTACAAGACACGCCGCAACAAGCGTACCACTAAATTCATTGTCAAAAGGAGAAAGTAATTAAATGAGCCGATCCATAAAAAAAGGTGTTTATATTGACGAAAAATTGCTAAGGAAAGTTGTGGAAACCAAGAACTCCGGCCGCAAAGAGGTTATCAAGACCTGGTACCGGCGCTCGACCGTGATCCCGGAAATGGTGGGCATGACCGTGGCGGTGCACAACGGCAGAAAGTTCATTCCCGTTTTTATCACCGAGAACATGGTGGGCCTGAAACTGGGTGAATTCGCCGAAACCCGGACCTATCGCGGACACACTTCCAAAGACAACAAGGCTAAGGTGTAGGAGGTTTCTCATGAGTGAAATTGCTGTGGCCAAAGGAAAATATTTGAAAATTTCCGCACAAAAAAGCCAATTGATCGTCAACTTGATCAAGGGCAAGGATGCGGGCGAAGCCTTGACCATCCTGAAATTCTCCCGGCGCAAGAAGGCGGCCGGCATTGTGATGGATATCCTGCGTTCGGCCATCGCCAACGCCCAGGTCAAGTTTCCCAACATCGACGTCGACAATCTTTATATCGCCAAGACCCATGTCGGACAAGCGCCTTATTTGAAGCGCTTTCGGCCGGCGCCGCGGGGCAGGGCCATGAAGATCTTGAAGCACTATGCGCACATCAGTTTGTATTTAGGTGAAAGGAAGGGCAAATAATGGGACAGAAAACACATCCGTTCGGCTTTCGTTTGGGATTCAACAAGAGTTGGCTTTCTCTGTGGTACGGCAAAGGCCAGCATTACATCGATCAGTTCCATATCGATATCCAGATCCGCAAGATGGTCAAGAGCAAATACAAGCATGCCGGCATCGCCTCGATCGAAGTCAAGAGGATCGCTGACACCATCCGGGTGCAGATCAACACCGCCCGGCCGGGCATCCTGATCGGCAAAGGCGGTTCCGGTGTCCAGGAACTGAAGAGATTCATTTCCGGCATCACCAAGAAGACCCTGGACAAGATCCTGGTCGATGTCATTGAGATCCGCAACCCGGAGCTGGTCGCCCAGCTGATCGCCGAAGGCGTGGCCTTCCAGATCCAGCGCCGCATTTCCTACCGCCGCGCTATGCGCAAGGTGGTCGATTCCACCCTGCGGGCCGGGGCTACCGGGGTCAAGATCCGGCTTTCAGGCCGCTTGGGCGGAGCCGAGATCGCCCGTGCCGAATGGTACCTTGTCGGCAAATTGCCCTTGCAGACGTTGCGGGCCGACATCGACTACGGATTCACCGAGGCTTTCACCGACTACGGCCAGATCGGCATCAAGGTCTGGGTCTACATCGGCGACAAGGAAAAGGAACGTTACCGCAAGCAGGAAATTGAAATCGAAGAAAAAGGAGAATGAGCCATGTTAATGCCAGCGAAAGTCAAGCATCGGAAAGTATTCCGGGGCAAACGCCGGGGCATTGCCACCAAGGGAAATACATTGGAATTCGGCGATTTCGGGCTGCAGTCTTTGGAAAATGACTGGATCACGGCCCGACAGATCGAAGCCGGCCGCGTTGCCATTAACCGCTTCATCAAGAGAGGCGGCAAATTGTGGGTGCGAGTGTTCCCCTTCAAGCCGGTAACCAAGAAACCGGTTGAAGTCCGCATGGGCAAGGGCAAGGGCGATCCCGAATTCTGGGTCGATGTCATAAAGAGAGGCCGCGTTCTTTACGAACTGGAGGGAGTCAGTGAACCCCTGGCCCGCGAAGCCATGAAGCTCGCGCAGAGAAAGCTGCCCATCAAGACCCGGTTCATCTCGAGAGCGCAGATAGGAGTGGGGCTATGAAGACCAAAGACATCAGGACCATGGCGGTCAATGAGATCGACAATAAGCTTCTGGAATTGAAGGACAAGCTTTTCAAACAGAAATTTCAAAAGACCCTGGGACAAGCGGAGAGTCCTTATAAGATCAGACAAACCAAAAGAGACATTGCCAAGTTAATGAC
>SPCN01000262.1 GCA_004525465.1 Chrysiogenales bacterium
GCCCGCAGCGCGGCGTAGTCGCCGCTTTTCATCGGCAAAGCCGTGATGCGGCTGTTGCAGCCCTCAACGTCTATGCGCACCCGCACCGGCGGCTCCTTACCGGCAGAAGCTGGTTTTTCCTGCTTGGCCGCCTTTTCCCCGCCGGCTTTCTTGTCCGGTTCCATGTCATTCTTGTCGCAGAACAACGGCGCGGTGTCCCGGGTAAGGGCCAAAGCGTAAATACGCGTCGCCTTGTTGTACAGGTAATTAAACTCGAAGTCGGAGAAGGTCAAATTGAAATCACGGTTGGAAAAGAAGTAAATGTATTTGCCGCAAAGTGAAAACACCGGCGCAAAATCATTGAAAGCGGCATCGGTCAGTTGCCAGACCTGCCGCTGTTCCAGAGAATAGACCCAGATGGCATCCTGGCCGCTGTCGCCGTCCTTGCTGTAAACCAGCCAGCGTGAATCGGGCGACCAGCCGTAGTTGAAAAAGTCGTGGCCGCGGGCTTTGTCCACCACCGTCAGGATACGGGTGGCCACGTCCAGGATCTGCAGCCGCTGGTCACGGTCGGAAAAAAGCAGCAGGCGGCCGTCAGGCGACCACTTGGGCGGGAAGCGCCAGATGCGGCTGTTGGCAGTCAACTGCTGCGGCTTGCCGCCGCCATTGCCGTCCATCAGGTATATTTCATATTCACCGGTCTGGTCGGAATAATAAGCGATGGATTTGCCATCGGGAGACCAGGTGGGGAAAATTTCACGCACCCCCTGGCTTTGGGTCAGGTTGTAGGTCAGCCCCTCCTTTTCAGGAATTGTAAAGATGTCGCCGCGGGCATCAAAAACCGCCCGCTTGCCGCTGGGAGAGATGTCATAACTGGAAATGAATTCAGAGACGTTCTTGAAATAGGGCAAAAGTCCGGGATTGTCGAAATTCAGGTTGACAACCAATCTGTTTTCCCGTCCCGACGCCAGGTCCAGCTTGAAAAGATAGCCGCCCTTTTCATACACCAACTGACCGTTCCGTCCCGAGGGCCACAGGACATCGTAATCCTTGTGGGCCGTGACCTGCTCGATCTTGTCATTTCTCAGGTCAAAGGAATACACATTCAAGGTCAGGTCGCGGTCGGAGACGAAATAGATCTTGTCTGCGAACCAGACCGGATGCTGATCGCTGCCGGCAAAATCGGTCAGCCGCCGCGATGTGTTGTTTTTCAGATCATAGATCCAGACATCCTGGGCCCGGCCGCCCTTGTAGCGTTTCCAGGTACGGAACTCCCTTTCAATGGGAGTGTAGACGATCTTGCCGGCATCGGGAGAAAAGGAGGCGCCGCCGCCTTCAGGGATCTGCAAAGGGGTTTCCAGGCCGCCGGCCAGGGGGATCAGGAAATATTTGCCCATGCGTTCGCCCCAGGGGGTGCGGTTGCAGCGCACCAGGACCTGCCGGCTATCGGGGGTCCAGTCCATGACCACATAATCATAGCCGCCGCGGGGCGGCATGATGCCGGCGTCGTTGTAATAGGTCAGCTGCCGGGGAGTGCCTCCCACGGCCGGCATGACATAAACCTGGCGCGAGCCAGAGTATTCGGCTGAAAAGGCGATCCATTGGCCGTCGGGAGAGATTTTTGGAAACAGCTCAAGCCCCGGGTGCGAGGTCAGGCGCCGGGCATCGCCGCCGGCGGCCGGGACCGACCAGATGTCGCCGGCATAGACAAAGGTGACCAGGTCACCGTTAATATTTGGGAATCTGAGCAAACGGGCATCGGAGATCGCCCACTGCCAACTGAACAGGAAAATGACTGACAAGGTCAGACCGATGATCTTTTTCATTTTGCCTCCTGGGAGTGAATAAGGGGATTATAAATCTAATCAGTTCACCAAGCAAGGCACTGCACGTGGCGATCAAAAATCATATTCCGACTAATAACTATTAAAAATTTATTTTTTTGCCAAATATATTGACATCCGATATATCGTATGTCATTATATCGTTGGTCGCTATAGCGTTTATCGCTGTAGCGGGATATGATACAAGGAGATTGCTATGAAAGAAGACAAAGAGACGGTCCGCCACCTGCCGCTGAGCGAGGCCACCTACTGCATCCTGCTGTCCCTGGGCGAACCCCTGCACGGCTACGGCATCATGCAAAAGGTGGAGGCAGGCAGCGGCGGCGCCGTGCGCATCGGGCCCGGCACCCTGTACGGTGCGCTGACCACCATGGAAAAGGAGAAGCTCATCACCCGCTTCGACGAGGTCGAGCGGCGCAAGCGCTACGTCCTGACCGAAAAGGGGCGCCGCGTGCTCGCCGCCGAGCTGGCCCGGCTGCACATGCTGATCAGGCTGGGCGACACGGTCCTTTCGATCCCGCCCTCCCAAACAAAGGCAAAAACGGGCGGCGAAAAAACATTTTGAAAGGAGACAAAAATGGAAATGAATAAATTGACCAAATTCAAATGGTTCTGGGCCTGGGACGACGAAAAAGAGGAAACATGGCTGGAGGAGATGTCGCAAAACGGCTGGCACCTCGATAACCCGGGGCTGCCCTGCGTCTATCATTTCATCAAGGGCGAGCCGCGCGACTATTCCTACCGTCTCGATTTCCGCATCGGCAGCTTTAAAAGCCTGCAGGAATACCTGCAGATCTGCCGGGACGCCGGCTGGGAAATGCTCGGCCGCATGAGCTCCTGGTACTATTTCCGCAAGGAGTGCCGCGGCGGGGAAAAGCCGGAGTTCTTCAGCGAAAAGGATTCGAAGGTCCAGAAATACAGCCGCCTGCTTATTTTCCTGTTAATCTTCCTGCCCATCATGCTCAACGTCATGCGCACCGTTTTCCAACGCCAGGAATCGAAGTTCTTCACCGGCGTCGGCATTTTCTACGCTTTTTTGTTGCTGTTCTTCACCTACGCCATCATCCGTTTACTGCTGCGTATCAAAAAACTCAAAAAAAGTTGACCTCCCCAAGACAGCGACCGACCCGGCAGGAACCGCTGCCGCGGGCCGGTCGTTTTATTGCATAAATTCCTTCAATTGGTTAAAATGGTTTTTTTAAGGAGAAACCATGTTTGACAAAAAGATCTATCAGCAAAGAAGGTCCAAATTAAGCAAGCAGGTGCGATCGGGACTTCTGCTTTTCTTGAGCAACAGCGAAAGCCCCATGAACTACCCGGCCAACACCTACCATTACCGCCAGGACAGCACCTTCCTGTACTTTTTTGGATTGAATTTTCCCGGCCTGGCCGCCATCATCGACATAGACGAAAACCGCCAGACGGTCTTCGGCAACGACCTGGAGATGGAGGACATCATCTGGATGGGACCGCAGCCGACACTGAAAAGCCGCTGCCTGAAGATCGGCATCACCGACTCCCAGCCTCTGGCCCAACTGGGCGAAACGCTGCTAAAGGCCGTCCGCCAGGGCCGCAAGATTCATTTCCTGCCACCCTATCGCAGCGAAAACTCCTTGTGGCTGGAAAGGCTGCTGGGCATCCGGGCTGAAAGTGCAAAGAACTACGCCAGTGCCGAATTTGTCAAGGCCGTAATCACCCAGCGTTCGCTGAAAAACCAGGAAGAAATAAAAGAAATCGAAGCGGCCCTGGCCGTCAGCGCCGCCATGTATCGCGAGGCCATGGCCATGGCCCGGCCGGGCGTATATGAAAGGGAGATCGCCGGCAGGATCGAGGGCATTGCCTTGGCCGGAGGCGGCCAACTGGCCTTCCCGGCCATCGTCACCATCCACGGAGAAACCCTGCACAACCATTACC